>JAFOCB010000191.1 GCA_017381515.1 Clostridia bacterium
ATTGGCGGCGGTACGTGCGATGGCACCTGTGGCAGGGATTCCGCCGAAAAGCACCGAGCCAATGTTACCGAGTCCCTGCGCTACTAATTCGGCGTGAGGATTGTGCTTTGAATTCACCATCTTGTCCGCAACTACGCAGGAGAGAAGCGACTCAATTCCTGCCAAAACGGCTATTGTGAAGGCATCGGGCAGCGCCGAAAGAATGTCGTCAAATCCAAATGAAAGTTCCGAAAAATCCATCGTTGGCAGACCCTTCGGTATTTGATAAAGCTTTCCTATCGTAGCCACGTTTTCGTTCAAACTCGGTACAAGCGCAACCAAAGCGGCGCTTACAATAACTGCGATAAGTGATGGTGGCACCTTTTTCTCAAATTTCGGGTAGATTATCAAAATCAGCAAGCACACCGCGCCGATTAAAAGCGATTGCCAGCTGAAAGTGGTAAAATACTCGATGTTTGCCTCGATTTTTTCGATTGTTTCAATCGGCTTTACACCGTCTGCATACACGATGCCGAAAAAGTCCTTTATCTGACCGAAGAATATCGTAACGGCAATTCCTGCGGTGAAGCCGACGGTGATGGTTGAAGGCACGTATTTTATCAGCGCACCGACCTTGCAAACGCCCATTATTATCAGCATTATTCCTGCCAAAAGGGTGGCGGTGACAAGTCCGCTCATACCCTTTGCGGCGACGATTCCCGCTACAATGGTGGCGAATGCGGCTGTCGGTCCTGCTATTTGGATTCGACTACCGCCAAAGAGCGAAACGATAAATCCTGCGGCAATAGCGGTGTAAATTCCGCACTGTGGCTCGACTCCCGACGCGAGTGCAAGAGCAATCGACAACGGAAGCGCAATAATTGCAACGATAATTCCTGCGATAATATCGTTTACTGCTTGATTTTTTGAATAGCTTTTGATTACCGAAAAGAATTTCGGCTTTAAATAAAATGAATTCACGTTAACCCCTCGATTTATAACATTTAACTATGATAATATATCACAGCGGTTTTCATTATTCAATCTAAATTTCGACAAAATTTTACGATTTTTTCGCAGCTTTTTTGTGCGGTTGATAATGTGCCCCAAATGGTGTAAAATGAGGGTAAAAAATGTTGGGGACTTGATATGAATATTCAAAAATGGCTTACAAAAAATACACATTCCCTTTCGGGAAAAACGGTGGTAATCACGGGAGCAACCGGCGGACTCGGAAAGGAACTTTCGCGCTATGTCCTTATGCTCGGGGCGAATCTAGTGACGGTTGACCGCAACGAAAGCCGTTCACTCGCTCTCGAAAAGGAGCTGACCGCCGAATTTCCCGATGCGAAAATCACGCGAATTATAGCCGATATGGAGGATTTCGGCTCGGTGAAATCAGTATGCGAGCGGCTAAAAGAAATGCCTATCGACTACATCATTCTGAATGCCGCGGCTTATAGCATCCCGCGCAAAAGGTGCGACACCGGCTACGATAACATCTTTCAGATAAATTTCGTGTCGCCCTATTATCTCACGCGCGAGTTATTGCCTCTCTTATCCGCGCGAAAGGGAAGGGTTATTGCCGTCGGTAGCATCGCCCATAATTATTCGGCAACCGACCCCGACGATATCGACTTTTCCACCCGTAGCCGTTCAAATCTCGTTTACGGCAATTCAAAAAGGTATCTCATGTTTTCCCTTTACGAGCTGATGAAATCGGAGGGTAAAATGCTTTCGGTGGTCCATCCCGGCATCACCTTTACCAACATAACCGCCCATTATCCACCACCCATTTTCGCCATCATAAAGCACCCGATGAAGCTGATTTTTATGAAGCCGAAAAAGGCGGCACTTAGCATTTTAAAGGGACTGTTCGACCATACCGAAGGGTATTCGTGGATTGGGCCGAAGCTATTTAATATCTGGGGCTACCCGTCAAAAAAGTCGCTCAAAACCGCCAAAAAATCTGAAATCGACCGATTTTACCAAACGGCAGAAGAGATTTATACCAAATTGAAATAAAAAAATCCGACCTCGCACACGGTCTGTCGAGGTCGGTTATTTTTTTATCCGTTTATTATGCTCATTTGCAGTATCATTAGGTCGGTACTGTCGATAACGCTATCGTCGTTCAGGTCTATTGCCGATAAGGTATCCTCATCGTCTGTACCAAACAATCCGAGAAAATACTGTTCCAAATTCAGAAGGTCGGCGGTGGTTATCGTTTTATCTCCGTCGAGGTCGCCCTTGATAATTTTCTTTAAAAATTCGAGGATAACGTTTGACAGATAAACCTTGCCTTTTTCGGTCAAGCTATCGGTGTAGCAAATGGTCTTTTGCTTGCCTTCGTCGAGGTGTCCGAATCCGCACAAAATCACCGTATCAAAGGAAACATCGCAATCGAAGGTAATATCCGAATGAATGTAAAGGTAACTGCTTCCGTTCCCCTTAAAGGTGACCGAGCAGTTTGCAGGGAATTCGGTGTAGGGGTAAATATCGGCATTGTCACCGAGCTCAATTATGTATTCCGAGCCGTCATTTTCCATCGTCTGTACTGCGCCGTTAATTGTATTAAACCGACCTATTTCTGTCCCGTCGTCGTACAGAGTCACTCCGTAAATATCCGCGTCGTATTCCTCGTCTGCGGTGAGGGTGTAGAAAAATTCGTTATCAATGCAACTGAATGAGCCGCTAAATCCCTTTCCGTCGGCGGCTTCGAGCATTTCGGCGAAATAGGTGAGATAGCCGAGCAAGGAGTTTATTTGGTCGTCTGAAAGGTTTTCGGCAAATTTTAAAAATCCTACCGAGTGATTATTCTGCCTATACAGTTCAAACGAGCTGCGGACGACCGAGCTAAAATCCTTTAACGAATATTCGCTTATGTATAAATTGTGGCGGTTGTAGAAAGAATACGAGTCATCGTGGGAAAGATGGGGTAATTTTGACGTAAAGTTTGCGTCAATTCCCATCGGTGACATGGGAGTATGCGTGGTCAAAAATTCGTCGCTGTCGATTAAAAAATAGTCGTAGTAAAGGTTAATATACCCGTCGTCAACGTCGTCCCATGTCAGGTCGAGAAAGTAATATTCTCCGTTATCCATTTCGACCAGATTCCAGGCGTGTGAACCGTTTGCGTCCCCTGTAATAAGCAGACAGTTGATACCCAGTCGGTTCATAATGTGCTGAAACGCCTTTGCATATCCGTCACAAACGCCGTATCCGTAAACCAGAGCGCCTATTACCGAATGAGTGAATCCGTTGTCAACCCAACCGGTACCGCTGCTGTTAAAGGCGTAGGTCATTTTTTTACAAATTATATCGTGGACGAATTCCGCCTTTTCAAACTTGGTTTTAAAGGTTGATGCCTGCCAAATAATTTGGTCGGCGGCGGCATTAAACTGAGCGGTGTATTCGGCTCTTGCTACGCCTGTCGCAAATTCGTCAAAAACGGCAACGTATATCGCACCGCCACCTGCTATTGCTACGTTTGAAAGCCAGTAAAATTGCGGAAAATCATTTTTAAACAGGAAATAAATTTCCATCAGTTCCTCGCCCGAAAGCGACTGGTACGCGTAATCATAAACGTAGCCGTAGATATAGAAGTAGCCACCTGAAATATAAATGCTTTCAATATCGTAATTATCATTCATCAGCGAAATATTCAGCGCATAAAGGTCTGCATAAACCGCCTGCATGACGTCACCATTGTCAAACGAGCCGAGATAATCGTAGCCGAAATGGGTGGAAAAATCCCATTCGGACACATTGTTTCTGGTCGAAAAGTAGGTGCCGTTTGAACGCATAAGCATATCGCGGTGATAATCTTTGTCAGCGACAATCATTTCGCGCTTTTCGGCACTACCGAATTTGTTTTGAATGGTGGAGGTTTCCTCGCCCATACTGAGCAAACCCAAATCGTCAGACACCGAGTCGGAATCTGCATTTACGGGGACGAGAGCCATTCCCATTATTACCGCAATGGCTAAAATTAACGATATTATTCTCTTTACAGTCAGCATATAAAAAAACCGCCTTTTAATAATCGTTGCAATCGGTAGGTTGAGAAAATTTCCTATACACTTTAATTATATTATATTATATTATCTGCACAAAATCAATACAGTACAAACAATCAAAAAAACCGCCCTTTTGATTAAAAAAGGCGGTCATTTTTGTGTAAATTATTCAACTGTCACCTTTACCGACCGAGAATAGTGGTAAACTGTTTTGCCGCTTTTGAGGGTACTTGCGTATCTTAAAATGACAGTTGCATCACCCTTTTTAGAAGCGGTATAGCCGTTTTCACCCTTTTTAAATTTGACGTCACCGTCAATCACAATCGGCTCACATTCGATTTCTTTTTCGGCTTTTTTGGTGATTGCTGTTGCCGAGAATTTGAATTCTTCGCTTAAGTTTACGCTCATTTGCTGGTCTGCTTCAATTTTTGCTACAATGTCGGAAGCCCACAGAGCGCCGTCGGTGGTTAGCGATAAATATCCGCTTAATAGGTCGTTTAGGAGGGTTTCTTCCTTTGAATAGGTCCAGGGATTTACGCTTATTCCGCGATTATTAAGCTCATAAGCGTTTCCCGGTGACATCTTTGAATTGGTGGGGTGGTAGGAAAGGTTATACTTGTTAAGATATGGGACAATGTCCGAATAAATGCCCTCAACCGTGCCCAGATAACCGCACGAAATTTCGGGTATAATCTCACGTGCGAGTATTAACTGGCTGAGGTTGAATGAAATCAAATTGACCTGATGCGAAACACCGCTTGCGGTAATAAGGTCGCGCAGCCAATAAATCGCGTCTGCGTCGGAGGTTTTTATCTCGATTGAGTACATTATATCGTCGTTACGGAAGCTGTCAAAAAACTCCTGCAATTTAGGAATATGTTCGTCCTTTGTCCCTTTCAGAATAAAGTATTGTATCTGCTCGGTGCGAAGTTCCTCGACCTTACCGATTCCGCCGGTGTAGTATGAAATATCGTTGTTGTGCAGGACTACAAATTCTCTGTCAGCGCTCATATAAACGTCGCATTCGACCATATCGGCACCCGAATCAATCGCCGCTCTGGCACCCGAAAGGGAATTGTCGACGTTTGTTGCCGGTTGACCTCTGTGCCCGACTACAAAAATCTCGCGAAATAGCGTATCCTTTTCGAAAATGTCGATTGCGCCAAAAACACTCTTGCTATTTGTCGAAACTATGCCGTTAGCACCGCTTGTGAATGCGTTACAATGCGCCTCTACCGAGCTGTCAGCCGTTTCGACCCAAATGGTCATTAGTCGCTTTTGCAAATATACGATTTGCTCATTGGTCGCGTGTGAGCCAAACAGAATAATCTTTGCCTTGTTTTTATTCGCCTCGTTGCGAAGGGGAATGAGATAGGTAATATCCATGTCGAGCAAATTTTCACGTGCGTCGATGGCACCGCTGATTGTTGGTATCGCCTCTCTCACCGAGTTTACAAGTTCGGGCTTGTCAGACATAACGATACAGTCGGTCACGTCACCCGATTTTAGCCGAGTGGAAAGTGTCTTTGCCGCCTTTTCTGTCCTTACGTACAGTACGGGGATAACGCTGTCAGCGCACATCGAAATAGCCGCGTCAAACGGCACGTAAAGTCCGTCGTCGCTGACTATAAAAAGCTCGTCATCGAGATAAAAAATAGCGTTTGACGGTGTTTTTTCTTCATTTAATTGGTTGAATATTTCGGTACTTTTTACGTCGAGAATGGTGGTGCTTTGAGCCGAAAGCGAGGCGTTAATCTCGACCTCCTCGATCTCGGTTCCCGGCTGGTCAATCGGCTCGGAAACGACCTCACTAGACGCAGGTGCGCTTTCGGTCGGCTTTTTTTCCTCTTCGGCACAGCCGCCGAGCAAAACAAGCACCAGCGAAAGCAAAATACATACGATTTTTTTCATCTGATTCCTCTTTTTTTGATGTGAAAATAAACGCCGCATGGTTATCCTTAATCATACGGCGTTTACAGTATTTTAGTTAATGCCGAGAAGGGGCTTTGCCGCCTTTTCAAGCTGATTCATCAGGTTGTCGGCGTTTTCGGTTGAGTCGGCAGTAGCCGTCAAATAAATCTTAATCTTCGGCTCGGTGCCTGACGGACGAACGATTGCCTCTGCGCCGCCTGCAAGGGTGTATGCGAGTACGTTCGATTTGGGTAAATTGATGGCTTCGCTATTACCACTTTCGGTGAAGGTTGCGATGCGAGTTTCATAGTCGCATACCTTTGTAACCGTCATGCCTGCGATTTTCTTCGGCGGATTTGTGCGAAGGGATGCCATTGTGTCGGCCATAATCTTCATTCCTTCGGCACCTTCGAATGCAAAGCTCATCTGCTTGTGCATGAATACGCCGTATTTTTCGTAAAGCTCGTCTAAAACGTCGATGAGCGTCTTATTCTGTTTCTTAAAGAATGCCGCCATTTCGCAAATCATGAGCGAGCCGATAACCGCATCCTTATCACGAACGTAGCTGCCTACGAGGTAGCCGTAGCTTTCTTCAAAGCCCATGATATAGCGGTCTTCTTCGCCCTTTGCTTCGAGAATGCCGATTTGCTCACCGATGTACTTAAAGCCGGTCAGAATATCGACAACTTCACAGCCGTAATCTGCCGCAATTTTGTCACACAGACGGGAGGTAACGATTGTCTTTACCATCAAGGGATTTGTCGGCATTGTGCCTTTTTCTGTGCGCTGGTTGAGGAGGTAATAGAGCATAATCGCACCAACCTCGTTGCCTGACATGAGGGTATAGTCATCGCCGTCCCTTACCGCAATACCAACGCGGTCACAGTCGGGGTCGGTAGCGAGGAGAAGGTCGGGTTCAACCTTTTTAGCGAGGTCGAGTGCGAGGGTAAATGCCTCTCTGATTTCGGGATTGGGATAGGGTGCGGTGGGGAAGTTGCCGTCGGGCAATTCCTGTTCGGGTACGATTGTAATATCGTTAACACCCATGCGACCGAGTACCGTTCTAACCGGAATATTACCCGAGCCGTTGAGTGCGGTGTAAATGATTTTGAGCCCAGCCGATTTGAGAATTTCGGGATTGACCGACTGCGCCATTACGTTTTCGTAATATTTTTCAAAAACGTCGTTGCCGATAAATTCGATCATTCCGCTATTTACTGCCTCGTCAAAGTCAACCTTTTTAACCCCGTCGAAGGTATCAACCTTTTCAACGTAGCCGAGCACCTCTTTACTTGCTTCGGTGTTGAGCTGGCAGCCGTCGGGGCCGTATGCCTTGTATCCGTTGTACTTTGAGGGGTTATGACTTGCCGTAACGACAACGCCTGCGTCACAGCCAAGCTCTCTCACCGCAAAGGAAAGCATCGGAGTAGGAACGAGAACGGGATAGAGCCAAACTTTTATTCCGTTTGCGGCAAAAACGGTAGCAGCAGTTTTTGAAAACACGTCGGAATTGATACGGCTATCGTAGCCGATGGCAACGCTCTTATTCTTTGCAACGGTGAGGATATATTCGGCAAAGCCCTGGGTTGCGCGACCAACCGTATAGATGTTCATTCTGTTGGTACCTGCGCCGATGACTCCGCGAAGTCCGGCTGTACCGAAATCTAATTCACGATAAAAGCGGTCGAGAATTGCCTCGTCATCGCCCTTTATCGCATTAAGCTCGTCTGAAATTGCCTTGTCGGTGGCTCTTTCGCACCAAAGGTCATATAAACTTTTTATTTTATCCATCTGTTATTCTCCGTTCAAAAGAAAATAATTTAAAAATCAAAGATAATTATATAATAATAGCCCCATTTCTGTCAATCGGTTAGCGCTAATTTTAGAAACAATTAAATAATTTCATCCCCTTTGACGAAAAATAATAAAAAAAGGAAAAAAGGGGAGCGGAAAATGAAAAAGAGGGCGGTTGCACTTTTTATCACTGTGACGTTAATGTTTCTGACGTCGTCGTGGCGAATTTATGATATTGTCAGCGATGCCGACCTTTCGGCAGCGTCGAGTCAAATGAGCTACAAGCTGACGGTGACCAGTCCGAGAGGGAACATCTATGACCGAAATTTGAGGAAACTGGTATCTCAGCAAAGCAGGTATCTCGCCGCCGTGCCGTCCAATCTTTCGACGCTCAACGAAATTGATAATAAGCTCGGCGACTATGCAAAGGTTGCCCGTGATGCGCTAAAAAGCGGCAAGCCGACTGTAATCGAGGCGGTGTCCGACTTTTCCGCCGAGCAAAGTGTCCTTTTCAGTATTCCCATTCGTTACACCGACAATCAGCTCGCAAGTCACGTAATCGGCTACACCGACGGCTCGGGAAAGGGCGTTACGGGGATTGAATACGCTTTCGATAAGCTGCTTGGCTGCGAGGATGAGGTGACCGTCACATACACGGTCGATGCGAATGGACGCGCTTTGTCGGGGGTTGAACCGACAGTTTCTGGTACGACAGATATAAAAACGGGTGTAGTTTTGACCCTCGACAGCGCCATTCAGCGCATCACCGAGCAGGCAGCAAGTTCGATTGAAAGGGGCGCAGTCGTCGTAATGAATGCCAAAAGCGGCGAGATTTTGGCCCTTGCGAGCCGTCCCGATTACTCGCCGCTCAATCTCGACGCCGCGCTTAAAAGCGACTCGTCACCTCTCATCAACCGCGCCTTTTCGGCGTATAACGTTGGCTCGGTTTTTAAAATTCTGGTTGCCGCGGCGGCGGTCGATTCAGGTGTTGGCAGGAGCGCGACCTACACCTGTAACGGAAATGTTCAAATCGGCACAAACGTCTTTAATTGCCACAATCTGGGCGGTCACGGCGAGGTTGATATGACCGCCGCTCTGTCCCAGTCCTGCAACCCGTATTTTATCAACCTCGCGTCAAAGGTCGGCGCAAAGGATATTCTCTCCCTCTGTAAAAAACTGCGATTTGACGAGAAAAAGAACTTTGCCGACCGCCTTTTTGCCGTGTCGGGAATATTGCCGAGCGAAGAAAAGCTAACCTCCCAACCCGCCGCATTGGCTAATTTTTCGTTCGGTCAGGGGGATTTGTTGCTAACGCCCATTGACGTTGCTGTTATGACCGCTATGGTTGCCAATGGCGGCTACCGAGTTTCACCGCGGCTGGTCAGCGGCATTATGCTTGCCGACGGCAGCGTTTCCGCGTATATGAGCGAATCGCCTCAGCGTGTGATTTCGGCAGGGGCAGCGAATACGGTTGCCGAAATGATGACGGCGGTAATATCGAGTGGTACCGGCTCGTCAGCAGCACCAACTTATCTCTCGGCAGGGGGCAAAACGGCAACCGCAGAGGCAGGGTACAAATCGAACGGTCAGCCGGTCAATCAGTGCTGGTTTTCGGGATTCTACCCCGCTGAAAATCCCGAATACGTCATCACCGTTTTAGCCGAAAACGGCATTTCGGGGTCAAGGACGGCGGCACCTGTTTTCAGATCGGTTTGCGACGGCATTTACGAGCTGTATTACTCGTAATTTTATGCGCTTGACAAAATGGCGTAGTAAATATATAATTATATTGTATTTTTTATATTTATTATGACTGCGACGAAGCAAAAGGTAACTTTATTTACCGCTTGTGAAAGAGATGGGTGGCCGATTTAATTTTTAAATTGGTTGAAAGCCACCCTCATAAAGCTTAACTGTTACCGAGCCGGCTTTCGAGTCACCGCTAATCACGGCGCCTTATCAGCGTTAACGGATAGTTAAAAGAGGTCGTTTTATATAAAAAAAGACGGCAAATTGGGTGGTACCACGGAGCTCTCCCGTCCCTTTGGACGGGAGAGCTATATTGTTTTTTTGGAGGAAATGAAAAAATGGAATGGACGTCACTTAACGATTTGAGAGAGAAATTTTTGTCCTTTTTCGAGGAAAAGGGACATCTCCGTATGGCGAGTTTTTCGCTCGTCCCGAATAATGATAAGAGTCTTTTGCTCATCAATTCGGGTATGGCACCGCTTAAAAAATTCTTTACGGGCGAGGTTGTACCTCCGCGTAACCGCGTTGTAACCTGCCAGAAATGTATTCGTACACCCGACCTCGAAAGGGTAGGACACACAGCTCGTCACGGCACCTATTTCGAGATGCTGGGCAACTTCTCATTCGGCGATTATTTTAAGAATGAAGCAATCGAATGGGCGTGGGAATTCCTTACCAAAACGCTCGAAATTCCTGCCGACCGACTCTGGCCCTCAATTTATGAAAATGACGAAGAAGCATTCGAAATCTGGACAAAGAAAATCGGTGTACCTGCCGAGCGAGTTGTTCGCCTCGGTAAAGCCGACAACTTCTGGGAACACGGATCAGGCCCCTGCGGCCCTTGTTCCGAAATTTACTTTGACCGCGGTGAAAAATACGGCTGCGGTTCACCCGATTGTAAGCCGGGCTGCGATTGCGACAGATTTATGGAAATATGGAATAACGTATTTTCACAGTTTGACAATGACGGCAACGGCAACTATACCGAGCTGAAACAGAAGAATATCGATACCGGAATGGGTCTTGAACGTCTCGCTTGCGTAATGCAGGATGTTGACAATCTCTTTGAGGTCGATACGGTCAGAAACATAATGAAGCACATCAGCGAAATTGCCGGTGTCGAGTACAAAACCGACGATAAAAAGGATATTTCCCTTCGCGTAACCACCGACCACGTTCGTTCGATTACATTTATGATTGGTGACGGCGTTATGCCGTCCAACGAAGGCAGAGGATACGTCCTCCGTCGTCTTCTCCGTCGTGCCGCTCGTCACGGCAGAATGCTCGGAATAAAGGGTACCTTCCTTTCGGACGTTTGCGATACCGTAATTAACGAGAATAAGAATGCTTATCCCGAACTTGTTGAAAAGAGCGAGCTTATCAAAAAGGTTATCAAGGTTGAGGAAGAAAGCTTTGGAAAAACCATCGACCAGGGCTTACAGCTTCTCGACGAAATTCTTAAAAACAGCGAGTCAAAGGTGGTTTCGGGCGACGACGCATTCAAACTTTCCGATACCTACGGCTTCCCGATTGACCTCACGGTTGACATCGCGGGTGAAAGTGGCTTCTCGGTTGATGTTGACGGCTTTAATGAGCTCATGAAACAGCAGAGAGAAAGAGCCCGTGCCGCACGTAAAAATGCCGGTGCTGACGCGTGGAAGAGTGGAGCAGCACTCCCCGACGGAATCGATGCCACCGAATTTGTCGGCTACACCGATTATTCCTGCGACGCGGTTGTTCTCGCAGTTATCAAGGACGGCGAACCTGCCGAAGCACTTTCCGACGGCGACAACGGCATCATCATTCTCGATAAGACTCCCTTCTATGCCGAAAGTGGCGGTCAGGTTGGTGATATGGGTACTCTTTCTGACGGTCAGTCGACCTTTAATGTGACCGACACACAGAAGGCATCGTCAGGAATTTATATGCACATTGGCGAAATGACCGACGGAATGATAAAGGTTGGCGACAAGCTCACCGCCGCAGTTTGCAAGGATTGCCGAAACGCAACTATGCGCAATCATACCGCAGCCCATCTGCTCCAAGCGGCTCTCCGTACTGTTCTCGGTACCCACGTTGAGCAGGCAGGTCAGCTTGTGTCAAAGGATTCGGTGCGTTTCGACTTTACTCATTTCTCCGCACTCACACCCGACCAGATAAAAGAGGTTGAAACACTCGTAAATAAATCAATTCTTGACGCAATCGAGCTTGACGTTCGTGAAATGCCGATTGAGGAGGCAAAGAAGCTTGGCGCAATGGCCCTCTTTGGCGAAAAGTACGGAAACATCGTCCGCGTTGTAAACGTACCCGACGTTTCGGTTGAATTCTGTGGCGGTACTCACGTATCGAATACCGCAAAAATTGCCCTTTTCCGCATTATTTCCGAGGGCTCGGTTGCCGCAGGTGTACGTCGTATCGAAGCGGTCACAGGCGCAGGCGTGTTGAAACTTCTCGCTGATTACAAGGACGAAATCGACCGCACAATTCAGGCGGCAAAGGTATCGTCGGCCGACGAACTCGTTGGTAAAATCACCTCGTTGCAGGACGAAATAAAGGCGCATAAGCAAAAGATTGACAAGCTCAATTCCGAAATTGCATCTTCCCAGATCGGCTCACTCTTTGACGGCGCGGTGGACATCGACGGAATAAAGGTAATTGCTACAACCTTCTGGAATAGCGACACCGCCGCAATGCGTAACGCAGGCGACGATATAAAGGCGCAGAATGCCGATGCAGTAGCCGTTTTTGCCGCAGTTGACGGTCAAAAGGTTACCTTCTGTGCCGCTTGTGGTGCAAACGCGGTCAAGAAGGGCGCTCACGCAGGAAACATTGTCCGCGAGGTAGCAAAGATTGCCGACGGAAGCGGTGGCGGACGTCCCGACAGTGCTATGGCAGGAGCAAAGAACGTGTCAAAGGTGAATGACGCACTTGCCGCAGTAGCCGATATTGTAAAATCAATGTTAAAATAAAAAAAGGGAGTGTAATATATGGATTGCCTTTTTTGTAAAATAGTGAACGGAGAAATTCCGTCAACAAAAATTTACGAGGATGAAACGGTTTATGCCTTTGCGGACATTGCTCCGCAGGCGCCCTTTCACGCGGTAATCGTGCCGAAAATGCATATTAAATGCGCCGACGAAATTACCGAAGAAAACAGCCTCGTTGTAGCAAAGATTTTCGAAGCCGCCGCAAAAATTGCAAAGGCAGAAAATCTCGAAAAGGGTTACCGCATCGTGAATAATTGCGGTGAGGAAGGTGGCCAGACGGTAGGTCATTTACATTTTCATCTCCTCGCAGGCAGAATGCTCGCTTGGCCTCCCGGCTAATTAAATTCAATCAAATTTCACATTTAATTGGGGGTAAAAAACATGGCTACGTATAAAATGAAAATAGCAGGACTCGACCGTGAGCTTAAAATGTTTGCCGTCAGCGACACGCTTGATATAGCGGCATTCATTCTCTTTGGTGATGTCGAAATCACCGTCAAAGCGGCAGAGGAACTGCTCAAAAAGATTCCCGAATTTGACATTATTCTCACCCCGGAGGCAAAGAGTATTCCTCTCGCTTACGAAATGGCTCGTCAGAGCGGAAAGCCCTATGCAGTTGCCCGCAAGGGAGTAAAGGTGTATATGGAAAATCCGCTTTCGGTCGAGGTAAAATCAATCACCACCGGAAACGTGCAGAAGCTCTTTCTCGGCAAGGACGAGATTGAAAAAATCGAGGGTAAGCGCGTGCTTATCGTCGATGACGTAATTTCTACTGGCGAATCACTCGAAGCGGTACGAAAGCTTGTCAGCGAGGCGAATGGCATCGAAGCAGCTGCTTGTGCCGTACTTGCCGAAGGCGATGCCGCAGACAGAGAGGATATTGTATTTCTTGACAAGCTGCCTCTTTTCTTTAAATAATACAGTCAATATTTATTAAGGGGCAATTGTTTATGAAAACTGCCCGAATTGTAAAAATTGCATTCACAGTATTAGGTACACTCATCATCGCGCAGTATCTTCCATTCGAGATATGCGCGGTGGCGGGTGTATTAGTGTTTATAGGTGCGATAATTGCTACTGCTATTTTACGCAAAAAGGATGCGCTAATCCCAGCATTTTTGTTTATGTCTGCTCTGGCAATGGGACTTATGTGCGTTTTTTACAATCACAATATAAAGGACGTAAAGGCACTCGATGATACCACCCACATCGTCGAAGCACATCTGCTTGACGAGCCGCAATACACCGACGAAAAGGTTACTTATACAATGAAAGCAGACAAGCTTTCGGATAGCGATTTGAGCGGATTCAAGTTTATGGTTGTTTCGTATGCCGACCTTGGTTTTCGCGAATTTGACAAGGTGACGGCAGAAATGACCTTTTACGATACGGGGCGGGAGGATTTTTATGGCGAAAATATTTATATCCGCGCCTATATCAGTAGCAAAGATAAGCCAATCGTCGAGCAGGGAAAAGGTGGTCTGTACCGCTATGCGATAACGGCAAGGCAGGCGGTCAGAAATACCGTGTCGCGCTACCTAAACGGTGACGAAGGCGCTCTCATTACCTCGATGCTAATCGGGGACAGAAGTGGACTTTCCGATTCGGCATACAGCGCGGTGAGGGGTAGCGGAATTTCACATATTACTGTGATTTCGGGACTTCATATTTCGATTCTCTCGTGGCTGATTATATCTGTGCTCAGGCGCTTTATTCGTTCACGCCGAATTGCCGCCCTTGTAACCATTCCGTTTATTTTCGGGCTAATGGCTATCGCAGGATTTACTCCGTCGGTGATTCGCGCAGGGGTAACGAGCATAATTTGTTTTTGCGGAAACGCTATTCATAAAAGGGTGTATTCACTTAATTCGCTCGGCTTGGCGGTGCTTATTCAGTGTATCTTGAATCCTTTTTCGGTTTGCTCGGTGTCATTTCTGCTCACCGTGTTTTCGACACTCGGCATTATTTTAATCGAACCGAAACTGCGCAAACGTGTGATGAAACTTTCGATTTGCCGTTTCAGGTTGGTAAATGATTTGATTTTAATAGCGCTGGTGAGCATTTCGGCGCAGATAATGACTCTGCCGATAGCCATAATCAAATTCGGCTATGTGAATCCGCTTTCGGTTATCACTAATGTAATGACCTCAACCGCAGTGACCTTCGCAGTATGCTTTGCGGTGTTTGGCGTTTTACTTTGTTTAACGGGAGTCTTTTCCTTTATGGGCGAGGCACTTTTGCTCGTTTCAGGTATTTGTGCCAAATATATTCTCTTTGTTGCCGAAATGGTGAATAAAATAAACTTTTCACAGATTTATTTTAACGATGGGTTTACCATCTTTCTGTTTGCGCTTGTTTCGGCGGCAATAATACTGTTATTATTTATGAATTCTCGTCGAATGAAAATAGCTATCTTATCGACTGCGCTTGTAATTGAAGTGATAGTGGTAGTGTCCGCATTTATTTTGCCCAGCCCTGTTTTGTTAAGGGTTTACGGCAGTGAATCGGGTTCTGCGGTGCTGATTTGCGACGGCGGTAAAAGTGTTTTGATCGGTAGTGGTGATGCCTCGCACATTGCAAAGAAAATTGCAATCGATATTAAAGGCGACGGCATAGACAATCTTGACCTGATTGTTTTACCGAGCGATTGCGATAAATTATCAAAAGGAGCGACCACTCTTTTAAAGCATGTTTCCGCTGACCAAATAATGTATAGCGATGAACGAATTGACCTTATGACACTTGACGGGGCAGAGAGAATAGGATATGCTAATTGTGAGGTGGATCTGACCGATAAGGTTAATCTTTCGGTGACGGATGATGGGATAATGATAAAGGCGGCAGAAACGCGTATTTTCATCCCGACCGAGTATCCTAATTCACAAAAAGCGGATATAATTATTGCACCGACTGAATTTATTGCTACCACTTGTGATGCAAAATGTGTTATAATGATGGGTGAAGAAACCGAAACTGCCAACAAAGCCAATCTTTTGACAATGGGAGGGATACAGCCGTATGCCCTTTCAAGTGGTAAAAACGCGGAGATAAAAGTAACCAATAGTGACTATAATATCGAGTACGAAAATCTTTATTAAAGGAGAAAGAATATGCCGGCTATAACTGAAAAAGAGCTTATTGAAGATATTAAAAAAGCTGATTTCAAATCGGTTTATTTGATTTACGGAAATGAAGATTATCTCAAAAAGTATTACTCGTCCGCTATTATAAAAAAGGCGGTCACCGACTTTGAGGACCTCAATTTGCATCGCTTTGACAGCTCGGTAAAGGTGGATGATATAATTGCCGCCGCCGATGCAATACCGATGATGAGTGACTATTCCTGCGTTTCTGTGTGTGATTATAATTTTGCGTCCGCCGACGAAACCGAGGTCGAGAAGCTGGTTGACCTCATCTCTGATATGCCTGAGGGATGCGTTTTGCTCCTTCGTTTAGAGCAGCTGAGCATCACCCCGTCAAAGTCGGCAAAGGCAAAAAAGGTGTTCGACGCGGTCAAAAAATATGGCGCGTTAGTCGAGCTTAATCTTCGTGAGGAAGCCGATCTCGTCCGCATGGTGACAAAGAGGGCGGCATCACGTTCGGTCAATCTCCAACCCACAGGGGCAAGGTATCTTATCCGTGTTTGCGGTAGTGATATTACCAATCTCTTTTCCGAGGTTGATAAGCTCTGCGATTTTGTCGGCAAGGACGGCATAATCACCGAAAAGGAAATTGACGCCCTGGCGGTAAAAACCCCCGATGAAAAGGCGTATAGGCTTATCAACGCTGTGTGTGCTCGCGATGTCGAAAGGGTGTACACGATGCTTGCTGATTTGGCGGCACAGTGCGTCGATTCGATTGCGATAATTGCGGCGTTGAGTTCCGCTTACGTCGATATGTATAGGGCGAAGGTTGCCGAATCAGAGGGCAAAAATGCCGAAAGCATCGGTGCCGATTTCGGCTATGGAAAGAATGCATTTAAGCTCAAATATGCCTCGCAAAACGCTCGAAAAATGAGCGTTTTCACCTTGAGAAAAGCGCTAAACATCCTTCGCGAAACCGATATTGCGCTCAAATCCACCCAGCTTGACCCACGACTCCTCGTGGATAAAACGGTGATGCAGCTTATTCAGCTTGCGGGGGAAAGATAGTCGTATGATAAAGCTAAAACAGGCGATAATCGTTGAGGGTAAATACGATAAAATCAAGCTATCGTCAATCATCGATGGGCTGATTATCGAAACCGACGGTTTCAGAATTTTCAAGGATACCGAAAAGCGCGATTTTATCAGAAAACTGGCGAAAACGCGCGGAATTATCGTTATGACCGACTCCGATTCGGCGGGATTTTTGATTCGTTCGCATATTTCTTCCACCGTTTCGGGTGAAATTATTAACGTCTATATCCCCGACATAAAGGGCAGGGAAAAGCGCAAAGAAAAGGACTCTGCCGACGGACTCCTCGGTGTTGAAGGAGTGTCGGAGGAGGTTATTCTGAACGCGTTAAAAGCGGCAGGTGTTTCGCTCGATGATAGCGCGATTACCGAGGATAACGTCCGTCGAGTGACCAAAAGCGACCTCTACGACGACGGACTTTACGGCGGCGAAAATTCAAAGCAACTTCGCGAACAACTGATGGAAATACTGGGACTACCAAAGCGGTTGTCGGCAAATTCGATTCCAAAAGCGCTCGAAAATCTGGTCAGTTATGATGAATATAAATCGGCGGTAAATAAGCTGATGAATAATGAATAATAAAAAGCACGGTTGCTTTATGCAACCGTGCTTTTTAACTGTTAAACTTAAATTATTTATCCTGGCAGCCGCAATCACAATCGCTGTCGCAATCGCAATCGTCGCCACAGCAGCAATCACATTCGTCGAAATCAAATTCGAGGTCGGTGCCGCAATTCGGACATTCGATTTCGCCTTCGCAAAGCATATCTTCGTCGAGGCAGATTGTTTCGTGGCAGGCGGGACATTCTACTTCGTAAAAGTCCTCGTCACCGCAGCAGCAATCGCAATCATCTTCGTCCTCGTCATCGTAAAGATCTTCTTCAACTGCGCCGAGGTCCTCGTCGATTTCCTCGATGTAGTCGCGAATTTCAGCGATTTCGTCATCGATGTCGGCAACGGTCAAAGCCATATCGTCGAGAGTATCGATGATGGCAAGAATGAGCTTGCCCATATCTTCGTCAGCGTTTACCTTGAGTCCTTCTGCAAGGCCCTTTAAATAAGCAGCTTTTTCGGTAAGAGTCATCATAATTTTCTCCTTCTCTTTGTTTAGTTTGAAAAAGAATTAAGCGCGTTCCATGTATTCGCCTGTACGTGTGTCAATGCGGAGCATATCTCCTTCGTTGACAAAGAGGGGAACACGGATTTCTGCACCGGTTTCGAGTGTAGCGGGCTTTGTAGCGTTGGTAGCTGTGTCACCCTTGAATCCGGGCTCGGTAGCGGTAACCTGAAGCTCTACGAATGTAGGTGGTTCGATACCGAAAACGTTTCCTTTGTAGGAAAGAATTTTACAAATCATGTTTTCCTTAACGAACTTGAAGTTATCGGTGAGCTGATCCTTACCGATGGGAACGAGTTCGAATGTTTCCTGATCCATGAAGTAGTAAAGGTCGCCGTCATTGTAGGAATATTCCATATCCTTTCTTTCAATGTAGGCGGTGGGGTATTTGTCGTTCGGGTTGAAA
>JAFOCB010000192.1 GCA_017381515.1 Clostridia bacterium
ACCAAGATTTTCTAATATATCATACGCCTTATTATATTCCTCGGCTTTAATTAAATCCAATGCGTGACTATATCTTGATTTGGGGATAATTATAGTATTAACGACAAATATTATTGCAATGCTGATAGCAACGATGGAGGTTGCAATACTGGATATTATAATGATATTTTTCTTTCTTTTGTTTTTCGATTTACGTTCGTTAGTAGAGTTTTGTTTAATTAAGTTTAAAGCTTCTTGTGCTTCTTCTCTGTTTAATTCATTCAAATCTGAGTTTTCTTTGTCCAAAATGGAATTTAAAACGTTTAAAGCGGAACGCAACTCTTCATCAGTGTATTTTTTCATCCGTAATTACCTCCTTGCCTTTTTTACCTCTATCAAATCTTAAACAACAATTCCCCATAGGTCGGATAGGGCCAATATTTTTCGCCAACGAGGGTTTCGAGCTCGTCGGCAACCCTTCTTGCCTCGTTCATTTTCACGAGGATAACATCCTTTACGTAAACGGCGTTTTCGAGCGCATTTGAGGAAGTGGTAGCCGAATGAACGGCGGTGTCAAGCTCGGATGTTCGGTCGCAAAGTTCCTCAGCAAGCGCGGTCAAACGGGCGATAATCCTTTCCTCAAACTTGGTCGAAAGGGCAGGGGAAATGGCCTTTTTATTAGCGGCGCTATCTGCCAAATCCTTTATGTAAGAAGCTACTGCGGGGATAATTTCCTTATACAGCATATCTAATGCGGTGAGAGCTTCTATGCGGATGACCTTTGCATACTGTTCAAGATAGATTTCGTATCTTGAATGAAGCTCAACCTCTGAAAATACCTTGTGCGTGGTGAAAAGGTCAATCGACTTTTTGTTAATCAGGTGTGGCATACAGTCGACGGTGGTTTTAAAGTTTTTGAGTCCTCTTTTTTCGGCCTCGTCCTGCCATTCCTTTGAATAGCCGTCACCGTTGAAAATGATTCGCTTGTGCTCCTTGATGGTGCGTTTAATTAGCTTCGAAACTGCCACGCCGAAATCCTCCGCCTTTTCAAGCTCGTCGGCAAACTGTCTGAGCGCCTCGGCAATAATCGTGTTAAGCACGATGTTCGGATTTGCCACCGAAGCGGACGAGCCGAGCATACGGAATTCGAACTTGTTACCCGTAAAGGCAAAGGGTGACGTTCTGTTTCGGTCGGTGTTATCCTTCGGGAAGTGGGGGAGTACGTTTACGCCGATTTCCATATCGCCGAGCTTTGCATTTTTATAAGGAGTACCGTTTTCGATGGAGTCGAGAATGGCGGTAAGCTCGTCGCCGAGGAATATCGAAACGATTGCCGGCGGTGCTTCATCTCCGCCGAGTCGAAGGTCGTTGTTAGCCGACGCAATCGAAATTCGCATAAGCTCCTGATAATCGTCAACCGCCTTTATTGACGCGGCGAGAAAGAGAAGAAACTGCGCGTTTTCCGACGGAGTTTTTCCCGGGTCGAGCAGATTTTTGCCCGTGTCGGTCGAAAGCGCCCAGTTATTATGCTTACCGCTTCCGTTAATTCCGGCAAAGGGCTTTTCGTGTAAAAGACAGACCAGATTATGCTTTGCGGCAACCTTTTTCATGGTTTCCATTGTGAGCTGGTTATGGTCGGTTGCGATATTCGTGGTGGTGTAAATGGGTGCGAATTCGTGCTGCGCAGGAGCGACCTCGTTATGCTCGGTTTTTGCAAGTACACCGAGCTTCCACAGCTCGTCATCAAGTTCGGCCATAAACGCCTGAACTCGTGGCTTTATTGCGCCAAAATAGTGGTCATCGAGGTCCTGACCTTTTGGCGGCTTTGCGCCAAAAAGGGTACGACCCGTGTACATAAGGTCGCGACGCTTTTCGCAGCGTTCCTTGTCGATCAGAAAATATTCCTGCTCGGGACCAACGGTGGGGATTACACGATTCACCTTTGTATTTCCGAACAGACGGAGTATGCGAAGCGCCTGAGTGTTGAGCGCATCAATCGAGCGCAAAAGAGGTGTCTTTTTATCCAGAGCGACACCCGTATAGGCGCAGAAAGCCGTCGGAATACAAAGCACCTTATCTTTTATAAATGCATAAGAGGTCGGGTCCCAGTTGGTATATCCGCGTGCCTCAAATGTGGCTCTGATACCGCCGTTAGGGAAGCTCGAAGCATCGGGTTCACCCTTTATAAGCTCCTTGCCCGAGAATTCCATAATAATCCCTTCACCCGACGGCGAAACGAAGCTATCGTGCTTTTCGGCGGTGATACCCGTCATCGGCTGGAACCAATGGGTAAAGTGGGTTGCACCCTTTTCGATAGCCCAGTCCTTCATCGCATTTGCAACTACGTTTGCATCCTCGAGTGAAAGGGGAGTGTTATCATGAATTGATTTTTTTACCGAGTCGTAGGTTTCGCCTGGCAACCTTTCTTTCATAGCCGCATCGCCAAAAACCATACAACCGAATATTTTAGGAATGTTTGTCATATTGCCTCCCGAGAAAAAACGGAAAATCCGCCATTATTTAAGTAATTTTTTAATATATTTTCTGTATTTTACGCAGTAAAGCGCCGCAATCCGCGAAATACAAATATCGTAAAGGATAAAGAATATATTACCGATTGCGAGGGTTATCCAAGCAAAAAGCATTGTATCAAAGCCGAGTGCCACAAGTGAAAATACCGCAATCAAAATTGCGTAGCTTGCAATCATAGCCGCGTTAAAAAGCGCAAATTTCACTATGTATTCAATCACCCGTACCCTGATTTTTTCAATAATCGACTTTATAATCGGATAGTAGCCGAAAAACAGCGCAAAAAGCATCCCTGCCTCGTTTATGCCGAGGATGAAGGTCAGGGCCGCTGATACAAAATATGCGGCAAAAGCCCATTTTACACCTATTTCTATTACGATAATGACGCCGATTACACCTGCGATGGCAGGCATCGCTTGGGACGCGGCTTGAAAGATATTGCCGCACATAACCAGTATCACGCTGAGTGCCGCCATTATCGAGCAAAATGCGATTTTTTTACTATTTTTCATAGCTTATCTGCAACAGTTGCAAAGACAGTTGAGACACATTAACCCCTGACAAATATCACACGGAGTACAGCCCTGCATATCGGCGCCTGTGCGATAGGGATTTGAGCCGCTTCGCTGCATATTGATATGATTAAGCGCAGCTCTGTATTCGGGGTTTGACGGGTTCATTCTGTATGCCGTAGCAAAGTTGGTGTATGCGTTATCAAACCAGCCGCGCTTATACTGTACGCTACCGTTGAGATAGTACCATTCAGCGTTTCTTTCATTTATCGAAACGGCATCGAGCATTGTCTGCGCCTTTTCGAGTTCGTTTCGCTGGATATACAGACGGATTTCGCTGAAACTTTGATTCTGGTATGCCGAGTAGCCGCCTGTATCGCCCGAAGCGTGACCGCCGCCCTTTCTTTCGTTCATAATCGAATCGTATGCTTCGTTGATTTCCTTCATCTTTTCGTCGGCAAGGTCGCTGAGCGGATTGTCGGCATAGTTATCGGGATGATATTTTTTGGCAAGCTCTCTGTACGCCGCCTTAATTTTGTCATCGCTGTCGTTTCTCGATACGCCGAGTATTTCGTATGGATTTTTCATTCTTTTACATCCTTTCTGCCGCAAACCGCCTTTTCGCCGGTTTCGATCAGTCCTATATAAATAATATTCCTCAGAATTCCGCCAAATCTCTTTATTTCGAGCAGTTCGAGTGCATTTCCTGCTTCGGCGGCACAAACGTTCATGGTCATTACCGCCGAATCCACCGAGCTGCTTTTGAGCGGGTTAAAGTTACCCGATTTAGTATCCTCGTCGATGTCCTCAACCGCATCAATGAGATAAATCCATTTTCCGATGCAGTATCCTATTTGGGCCAAAATGCGACTCTGCACCTCATCATCTGTGCAAAGGGAAAACAGTCGTTTCATAGCCGCCGCGGTTGGTTCAGCCGCCTCATCCATTCCGACGTTTTCCTTTTTTTCTACCTTAATTTGATAGTTTACCATATCCAGCATGGTTTTTGCAATATCGGGGAATAATTTAACCGATTTTTCATATTTTCGTGAAAATATTGCCTTAAATAACCTGTACCCGAATTTTTTCAGTCCTTTGCTATCCTCGATGTTATCAACAATTTTTGCATACACGCTCGATACCGCCGCGGCAGAAATGAGGTCGAAAATATCGTCCTTGTCGGCTATGTAGACGCATTTTTTAAAAGGGTTATAAACGCAACCTTTTCGCTTGTACTGCGGGTCGATTTCGTCCATAGCAAGCATTAAAACAGCCAGAAATGTAAAATCGTAGCTGAGTGTCATTCGTGCGATGTGACCGTATTTTTTGCCCATCCTCTTGCAAAGGGTGCAGTAGGCGGCTTTATAGGTTTCGTATTCGCATACTTTGAGTTGGTCCTTGAATGGCTTTACGTATCCAAACATTTTTTTATCAAGCCGCCTTTCTTTTTTTCATTAAAGCATTTTTTTGAGATAAGCGCCGGTAAACGAGCCCTCGGTTTCGGCAACCTCTTTTGGTGTGCCGGTTGCAACAATTTTTCCACCGTGTTTTCCACCGCCGGGACCGAGGTCGATGATGTGGTCGGCGGTTTTAATCATATCGAGGTTGTGCTCGATAACAACCACCGTGTTACCCTTGTCGGTGAGTCGCGAAAGTACGTTTATCAGCTGATGAACGTCAGCGGTGTGGAGTCCCGTCGTCGGCTCGTCGAGGACGTAAATTGTACGTCCCGTCGACATTTTTGCAAGCTCGGTTGCGAGTTTTACGCGTTGTGCTTCACCGCCCGAAAGGGTGGTTGCGGGTTGACCGAGCTTTACATAGCCGAGTCCGACGTCAAACAGCGTTTTCAGTTTTCTGTGTATCTTTCTGTGGTTTTCAAAGAAGGTCATTGCCTCCTCAACCGTCATATCGAGAATATCGTGGATATTCTTTCCCTTGAATTTTACTTCCAGCGTTTCTCGGTTATATCTCTTACCCTTACATACCTCACACGGCACGTAAATATCGGGCAAAAAGTGC
Source organism: Clostridia bacterium (assembly GCA_017381515.1). Classification (GTDB taxonomy): domain Bacteria; phylum Bacillota; class Clostridia; order Oscillospirales; family Acutalibacteraceae; genus UMGS1976. The sequence goes on from JAFOCB010000192.1 coordinate 5,040, forward strand.
ATTTCTATCTTTAAAATTCCGTCTCCGTCACAGGCGTCACAGCGTCCACCCTTAACGTTGAAGCTGAATCGGTTGGCACCGTAGCCCCTGATTTTTGCATCGGCAGTTTGAGCAAAAAGCTCGCGAATGTCACCAAAAACACCCGTATAAGTGGCGGGGTTTGAGCGAGGGGTCCTGCCGATAGGGGACTGGTCGATGTCGATGATTTTATCGAGATGCTCGATGCCGATTATATCGTCGTGGTCACCTGCAAACGTCTTTGCTCGGTTGAGCTCGTTTGCCAGTCGTTTATACAGAATTTCGTTGATAAGTGATGATTTTCCCGAACCAGAAACACCCGTAATGCAAACGAATTTGCCCAGCGGAATTTCGACGTCTATATCGCAAAGGTTGTTCTGCCTTGCTCCTTTTATTATCAGCGAATTTCCGTTTCCGTCGCGGAGCTTTTGTGGCAGCGGAATGCTTCTGCGCCCCGAAAGATATGCTCCCGTAATCGAATTTTCACATCTTTTAATATCCTCTACGTCACCGGTACAAACGATTTGACCGCCGTGAATACCTGCACCGGGACCAACGTCAACGATGAAATCGGCGGCATTCATGGTATCCTCGTCATGCTCAACGACAATTACAGTATTGCCGATGTCCCTCAAATGCTTGAGTGTGGCTATCAGCTTTTCATTATCCCTTTGATGAAGTCCGATGCTCGGCTCATCGAGGATATACATAACCCCCATCAGCGATGAACCGATTTGGGTTGCCAGTCGGATTCGCTGACTTTCTCCACCCGAAAGGGTAGCCGACGTTCTGGCTAAGGTGAGATAATCGAGCCCCACGCTGTTTAAGAAGCCGAGTCGTTCTTTGATTTCCTTTAAAATGCCCTTTGCGATGAGATAGTCCCTTTCGCTGAGCTTGATATTGTTAAAAAAGTCGAGTGCCTCGTCAATATTAATAAGGCAA
>JAFOCB010000027.1 GCA_017381515.1 Clostridia bacterium
AAAACAGAAGGCGGAATTAAGTGCTGCAGGAAATATTGGTGCAGACAGTTCTTGAAATCATTATGTTGAGCAGATTATGCGGAATGTCCTGAATTCAAATGGCTTATATGTGATTTCTCCGGAACATTCTCCGATATACTCTTCAAGGGGTGAAACCTCAGTGATTTTTGCGTCGTGTGTAACATTCATAACAGTTTTTCCGGGAATACCGTAAGGCTCATAAACACGCACGATATATCCGTTGCCGTCTTCAGCAGGCTTGATACAATCAACGATAAGACCTTCATTTGAAAGAGTAACAACAGGCTTTTCATTACTTTCGCCTTCAAACACAACAAAAGGAGAATTGAAAAGATATGCTTCCTGAGCAACCTTACCTGCCGATAAACCACCCATATGAGGATAGATTGAATATGCAAAATCGTGTTCACCTGTATCACGGAAGCGTGTAGGACTGTCAACGTTGCGCATAAGAGTTATAGTCATATCGTTGTCAATAACATTGTGACCGTATTTGCAGTCGTTGATAATTGCAACACCGTAAACATCATCTGACAAATCTGTGAAACGGTGAGCAGCAAATTCGTGCTTCCATTTTTCGGCAGGTGTGTTCGGATGGGTGTTACGTTTTGTAATGCCGTAAGCAATTTCGTAGCTTGCATGAGCAGAAACCACATTTACAGGGAAAGATGCCTGAAGAATTTTATATTTTTCCTGCCAATCAACGTGAGAAACTACGTCAACCCTTGTAATGTTTGCATACGCAATAATATCCTGAGTAAGAACGGTGTTGTTATGCTTTTTAGTAACCCTTACCGTCACACGCTCGTCATTTATATCAACAAGCGTAATTTCATTCTGCCAATTCATATCAACAGGACGCATTTTGTATCCGTCATCAATATTCCATGCATCCTCATGCTCGGGACCGTCCTTATATGTAACAAGGTTGTTAAGGTTGTCACCGACAAACCTATCTGCACGCTTGTCATAGAAATCGCCGAGAGTACCGTCCTCACGGATAATGAATGTAAAGAAGGGCGTTTCAATGCTGATTTTTCCGTTTTCCTTGTTTGCTGTAATTGCTTTTTCAGTATGTACAACTGAAGTTTTGTGATATGTTCTTGCACTGAAGCCTGCAAGATTTTTTACATATAAAATACAGTTACCGTCTGCATCTGTAATAACATTTGATGTGTTTTCTCCGTCCGTAAGTGCACAGCTTTCATACTTTTTGTCAACCTTTACGTATGCACTGCCGACAAATGAGTTTGGGTTATAAACTGTAACCTTGTCCTGTGCATCATCGCAAAGAGTATCAGTGACAAGCTCTTTTTCTTTTTTCTCTGCGAATACAAAAAGCTCTTTGTAGATTTTTTCTGCATCATCATAAACTGTATCTATAGAGCTGCCGGGAAGAACATCGTGGAACTGGCAAAGAAGCAGATCCTTCCAATGCTTTACAATTTCATCATATCCTGCATCCTTACCCTTGAGCTTTGCAAGAACTGAAAGCAAGTCAAGTCTGCGAAATGCCATTTCAATGTAACGGTTGTTGCGTTTTACATCGGCAATAGTTGTATATGTGCCCTGATGTGTTTCGACCGAGAGCTCTCCTTTCCACACAGGAAGATTTTCACGCTTTTTGTCAAGTTCAGTGAAATAGTCCTCTGCTTTTCTGATTTTTACCTCAGGCATACCGGGAACTGTCTGAAGCAGACGGTAATTCTTAAGCATTTCATCGGTTACACCGCCACCGCCGTCACCGTAGCCATAGGACAGAAGAACGTGGTCCCATGTTTCTTTTTGCTGAAGCTTATCTGAAACAAGGCTGATATTTTCACAGTCAATTGAGTTGTTGTAGCAATCTTTTGTGATAGGTACTGTTGCGTAAAGGTTACTTCCATCAATACCTTCCCAGATAAAAGCATTATAGGGAAATTCATTGGCATTCTGCCAACGCACCTTGGTTGTGTAGAAGCTTTTCATTCCGCATTTTGTGAAAATCTGCGGAAGTGATGCGGGAAAACCGAAAGAATCGGGAATCCAGCAGACATCACTTGTTTTGCCGAATTCTTCTTTGAAGAACTGATGTCCGTAAAGAAACTCTCTTACAAGTGATTCTGCACCTGAAATATTAAGGTCTGATTCAACCCACATAGGGCCTACAAGACGCCATTTATCTTCCTTCACACGCTGACTGATCTGCTCAAAAACATCAGGATAAACTTCCTTGATATAGTTATAGACCGAGGGCTGTGAAAGCGAAAACTCAAATTCATCGTATCTGTCCATAAGTCGGAGCTGATTAAGTGCAGAACGGCCTGATTTGCGGATTGTATCCTTGAAACGCCACAGCCACGCAACGTCAATATGAGTAGAAGCAACGCAGTCAACGATACAGTCATCGTTTGACAGCTTCAATTCTTTTAATCCGTCAAGCAATTCCTTGTGAATTGCGATAATATTTTCAAGAAATTGGGTGTAGTCAAGGGAATTGTCGCTTTTACGGATTGTATTTTCAAACAAAGTGTTGACCTTGGCTTTCGTGTAATCATTCTTGATGTACTTTATAAGGTCACGGACAAAATCCATAGTATATGAAAAATCTGCAATTGCTTTATCTGCAATAACATACTGAGGATTTTCAACAGGTCTTACCATTCTTTCATCATTGCAGAAGGTACAGGCATATATTTCAAGCTCAATGGCAATTTCTCTGTCGTACATTGAGTCTTCAAGGTAAACCCTGCAGCGTTGTTCACCGTTGTCAACACCTGCAAAGCGTTTTCCGTCAATTGAAACAAATGCTTCGCAGTTGCAGGGCAATCTCAGTTCAAGATAAGCTGACTGGTGTTCCTGCGGCTTTTTAGGTGTGAATACAGTTTTCATCATACATGTTTTATGGTCGCAGAATGTAATGGTATCAGTATAATCTGCCCAATCTGTAAGAGGAATATATGTTTCCCTGTCCGCATAATCAAAAATTCTGTACTGCCATGCATCAATGGGGAACGTTTCCATAATCGCTCTGTTACGGTACAGCCATAAATTTTTGTCAATCATTTGTTCTACCATAGGTATCACTCCTTGTTTTTTGCATAGGTTTTTTGTTTTATTGTAGCTTTTGTAACAAAACATTTCATTGTTTCTTTTTGTTTTATTATTGTCTTTTTTTGCTATACCATTGTTTTTTATTGCAATAAACAATCAAGCGTAGTGAAATAAAACTCAACACAAATAATTATATTATCAATATCAATAAAAATCAACATCAGTTTAAAAATACAGGTGATTAAATGAATACGATTAAAAACGCAAAATTCATTAAAGAAAATGCAGATTTCGGTACAGTCGTTCCCGTTTTCATCAAGGCTATAAAGCCCGAAAAAGCAATCGGTAAGGCAACACTTTTCTGTTCTGCGCTCGGCTCTTATGAAGCATATATCAACGGAAAAAGAATCGGTGATTTTATTTTTGCACCGGGTTGGACAACCTATGGCAAACGCCTTCATGGGTATGGGACAACAGAAACGGTAACCTTCAAACATTGGAGGTTCGTGCATGGATGGACGAACTCGGTGTTCAAAAGAATTATGTTGCAAAAGACGGTTCTCAGCTGATTCTGTTGTAATTATGCTGTAACAAATAAAAATCAAAATAAAAGCAAACAAGCCCGTTGACTCATTGTCAGTGGGCTTGTTTGCTTTTATTCGGTTATCATACATTCGGTAACTTTTCCGTCAGGCATAATTCTGACAGTTTTGATTTCCTGCGGTTTCCAGCTCATTGAGAATTTTGTGTTAAGAGCGGTGAAATCAACCGTAGCATCGGTTGCGGTGCCGTTTGTTTCAACAATACGCATGATGATACCGTTGCCGTTTTCTGCAGACTTGATTGAAGTGACAACAATATTTTCTTTATCAACGTCAAGTGCAGAATAAATCTGAGGTAGATTTCCGCCGTGGTGTGTTTCCTGATGTGTCTGAAGCGGATTGTTAAGAACTTCCGATGCTTTGAATAGTTCGGAATTGACCTTCTGAATATGAGGAACGATTTCATAGGTAAATTCCTGCTCGCCCTTATCAAGAAATTCCATTTCACCGTCACGCATATGCTGACCGAAGTGGTCAAGGTATGCACAGCTTCGTGCAATCATCATACGCAGATCATTACCGATTGAACAGAAACTGTATTTGCCTGTGTTCAGAAGTCCGAGACCCTTACCAGTTTCATCGCATATATCGCACCATGCGTGTGAAGGCTCTTCCTGACCGTTTGCATCCTTTTCAATAAAGCCATAAGGCATGGAATATGTGACGGTTGAATTGTTTACATCCGCTTTGAACGAAAGCTTGACGGATTTATACTGCTCATCAAGCTCAAGAACTGTTCTGACTGTAAGCTTATCGCTATCGTCATAAAGCGAGTAGTATCTTGTCAGTACGGAATTGCCGTATTTTACAACGGATTTGACGGTTACCCTGACAGGACCGTTTTCAACAATCTCAAGAGTACCTTCGCCAAACTGACCTATATCAATATTATAATCAAAAACTCTGTGTCCCCATGTATCGTTGGCAAAATCGTCGCAAACAACTGCTCTGCCAAGCAGACCTTCGGCAAATTCGGTGTTGCTTTCTTTTAATATACAAGAAGAAACTGCACCTGTTTCTTTATCAAAAACAAATCTGACCTTACTGTTTTCAAGGCTGTTTTCTGTTGCAGTAAGATGTGACTCGAAGGATTTTTCATCGTTGTTTTCTTTGTGATAAAGATAATATACAGCGTAACCGTAAGCAGGAACATCTGCTTCAAAAATGCACTTGTAAAGATGCTCACCGTCGGTATATGAAGCACGCACAAGCTGGAACGGGACTTCATTACCCTTTGAATCAAGAACCTTTGAAATGTACTGCGAACCGAACTGCGCAATAGATTTAACAGCAAAAGAATGAGGGTTAAACACAACCATTGGTGAGCCTTCGCCCTCTTTATACCACATTCTGCCTCTCATTTCAGAATCGTCAGCGTCAAGAAAATCGGTAGTCTTGATTCTCCAAGTTATACGCTGTGCAGCAAAGGTGTTTACATCAAGAGCTGTTTCACGAGCGTAACCGTAAGAATTTTCTGCATCAAAATATGCTTCTTTTACTGAACAGCCAGCAAGGATATCGTGGAACTGATTGAACATAACCCGTTCCCATGCGGCTTCAATCTGCTTGTTATGCAAAGCAGAACCCGTCATTATATTAGCAAGAACATCCAGTTTTTCAGCCGTTACAAGCTCTGTTTCTGCCCTGCGGTTGATGTTTTTAATTCTGCTGTTTGCGCTGTAGCAACCGCTTGCGTGGTGCTGCAAATCCTCGTTTACAAGCGGCATTTCAGTGCCCTGTGCTTCTTCAAAATAAGTATCGGGGGTGGAATATTTGAAATCACCGTTACAGATAAGCTTTTCAGCGTTTTTAAGGTGCTCCTTTGAAGGTCCGCCACCGTGATTACCGACACCGAAAAGCACCATCATCGGCTGATTTTTGTTGTAATAGTGGTCAACAAGGCGCTGCTCGTGAACATCTCCGCCGTATCCGTCAGGAACACGGAAAGCATTGATAACACTTCCGTCAGGGCTTTGCCAATAATGCAGATCATCAAACGGAAGATTAGGTTTTTCTGTACGGTTGTCAGGTCGCTGATAAATGTAATTGTCTATTCCTGATTTTTTCAGCAGCTGAGGCAACATACCGTTATGTCCGAATGAGTCAACATTGTATCCCGTTTTTACGATGAATCCGAAATTCTCTTTGAAAAACTTTTGTGAATAGAGCATGTGACGGCAGAATGCCTCACCCGACGGAATGTTGCAATCGGGTTGCACCCACATACCGCCAACAATTGCCCATCTGCCTTCTTTTACTCTTTGCTTTATTTCTTCGAACATTTCAGGCTCGTTGAGTTTTATCCATTTATAGTAGCTTGCACATGCACTTGTGAATGTGTAATCGGGAAATTCGTTCATTCTGTCAAGTGCGGAGCGAAAAGTGGATTTAACAAGCGACAGTCCTTCAGGGACACGCCATTGCCAGACGGGGTCAAGGTGAGCGTTTGCAATGAGGTGGAACTTTTTCTTCATCTTTCAATCTCCTTTTTATGAATTCATTTTTATTTTGAGAAAAAATGTTTTTCAAGAGATGCACACAGATAGTGATAAACAGGCAAGTGATATTCCTGCACTTCATAAGTTTCGCAGCTCGGAACATTTATTGTAACATCGCACAGCTCCATCAATTTGCTTGGCTTTTCACCTGTCAAAGCAACGGTCTTTACGCCAAGTGATTTTGCAACGGTCAGGGCATTGATTATATTTGCAGAATTCCCTGAAGTTGAAATACCTATAACAAGATCATTTTTGCATGCGTATCCATATACAAGCTGTGCATACATCATCTCAGGATCTGCATCATTAACATAAGCGGAGAGCACGGATATCTGGCTTGGTAAAGATATTGCCGGTAAAGCTCCTTGCAAACCTTTGCGGAGTTCTTCCGGTATGCGTTCATCGGAAACAGGTCGCTTCAAATGAAAACCTTTCATGAGTTCGCCTACAATATGTTCACAATCTGCCGCACTGCCCCCGTTGCCGCATATAAGTATCTTTCCGCCTTGTTCGTATGTTTTTATCATAAGTTCAAGAGTATTTTTAATTTTACTCTCGCAGGACTTAAGAGCAGGATAGCGTACCATTAGCTTTTCCATTCATATTTCTCCTTTTATTCCGCAAACCGCTACACACAAAGCAGCAACATCTCCAAGTGATTCACCAAGCTCTGCAGGAACTATTTTGCAAACATTGCGCGATTGAGGAAGAGTTTCTTTTGCAATAACCTTTTCCATTTCTGCTCGTAATAATTCTTCGCTGCGTTGAAATATGCTTCCAAGAATTATCTTTTCGGGGTTGAGTATATCAATCAGCACTGAAAGACCTCGACCTAACATATGTGCACACTGCTTGTATACTTCCAATGCACTTTCATCGCCTAATATAGCGATATCAGCGATAGATTTGGCTGTTATTTCATCACCCGAAAAACTTACAGGATGGCCCATTTGTTGGTTTTCTTTTGCAATGGTTTTTCCTATTTGAGCTATACCGCCGCCGGAACAGAATCCTTCAAATGAACCTGCTTTTCCGTAACCGACCGGTCCATAATCAGAAAGCCTTATATGACCTACTTCGCCTGCCATATCACAAGCACCGGTGTACAGTTTGCCATTCAAGATGAGTCCCGCACCAAGACCCGTGCCAAAAGTAAGAAATATCATATTCTGTGTCCCTCTTCCTGCTCCGAATTTCCATTCTGCAAGACTGCATGCATCTGCATCATTTCTTAAAAAGACAGGAACATTGAATTCGTTTTTTAGCACATCTACTATTTTAATATTATCCCATCCGGGAAGATTAGGCGGTGATTTTATTATTCCGTTTTTAGAGTCCAACGGGCCTCCGCAACTTATACCTATAGCATCACATTTGCCCATTGTTTTTGCAATTTTGATTATCTTATCAATAGTGTTTTTGCAATCCTTTGTTGGGACTTTTTCCTTTTGTATAACTTCACCCGCATCATTGCCCGAAACCACTGCGCATTTGGTTCCGCCAATGTCGATACCAATAAATTTAATAACTGACACCTCCTGTCTAATACGTTCCATTGATTATGATTTTATTATACTTTGCATGTCAGAATCCTGCACTGTCTTTTTTTGCCTTTGTATTGATTTTTATTATCAGACAAGTTAAAATAGAGCAAAAGGAAGTGGGCTTATGCAGAAATATACAAAGAGCAGATTTATAGAAAACGGCTACCTCAGTGCAACCAAAAAGCAAGAAAACACTTTTATAGAAACGCATTTTCACGATTTTTATGAGCTGGAGTTTATTGTTTCGGGCAACGGTACATATACGGTTGACGGAACCGAATATGAAATAGAACCGGGCAATTTGTTTTTCTTGACTCCGCTTGACTTTCACTATGTGGATATCAAGGATGCCGAACTTTATAATGTTATGTTCTCGGGCGATATCTGCAATCAGACTTTTCTGCAGAGCCTCACAAAAAACTCGCCGGTGTTTCTGAAAGTAAGCGGAGAAACCAAACTTTGCTTTGAAGTTTTGCTTAACGAACTCTGCAACAATATAAATGATAAGGATTTTTCCGAAATGTTGCTCAACGCCATTATTGCAAAACTTAAAAAGGAAACTTCAGATGACGAACCAATCAGGGAACTTTCCGCAATAAACAAAGCGGAGTTATATGTTCTCAACAATTTCAGAAATGAGCTTAAACTTGAAGATGTTGCCAACGAGGTTGCACTTGCACCCACATATTTTTCACGGCTATTCAAGGCAGAAAAAGGAATAAACTTCAAAGTTTATCTGAACAATATGCGCTTTGAATATGCAAAAAAACTGCTTGAGCACACAGACATGACCGTGCTGCAGATATGCACGGAATGCGGATTCAACGACTATCCGAATTTCATAAGACGTTTTAAACAACACACAGGATATTACCCTGTTCAATACAGAGAGTTGTTTGGATAAAACTAATATATAATTGAATATTATAAACCTTTTAAAAACGAAAAAGAGCAAAAACCGATTTGGTAACTTAAATAATGCAATTTTTACAATCTTCAAAGTGCAGTCTAAACCGATAAAAATCACATATTTTCCGTTCAATTTTTCTTAAACGACAATACATAATAAAAACTAAATCCATTCGACAAAAGTTAATTCTTAACGGTTTAGAGCGATAAGAATTAACTAAAAACACCGTGTCTTGAAACGCAATAGATACAAAAATTTCTGACTATTACCTAGCGTAGAGTTAGAAATTGGATTTTTGTGAATAATCTCTCCGCCGTCGGTTTTGCCGACGGTTTGCCGCCGTAAAGGTTATAGGGTGAACCGTCACTTTCTCAATTTGATTAATTTTCCGAGAATCCACAAACCCATACAGAACAAAGAAAAAAGCCAGGGAACACCTAGTGTTTCCTGACTTTGTTTTTATGGTGGTCATGACAGGAGTCGAACTGATAAACTGGACTTTATTTTATCTTGAATATGTGGTATAATTTACATTATTTTTCAGGAGATGTAAAAAAATGGGTGACAATCGTTCAATGCAATATGCT
>JAFOCB010000193.1 GCA_017381515.1 Clostridia bacterium
ACCCGTTGCCTCAAGGCCGAGAACAACGATAACACCGCCTGCCTGATATTCGCCGAGAAAACTGCCGGCAGTTCCACCAATCACCATAACGGGAACCTTTTCCTTATAGGCTTTCATATGGATGCCTGCCCGGTAGCCTGCATTGCCCTTAACAAAGATTTTGCCACCACGCATAGCGTAACCGGCAGCATCGCCAATATTGCCGTGAACAACAATCTCTCCTTCGTTCATCGTATCGCCTACGGCATCCTGAGCATTTGCGTTTACGGTAATGGTTGATCCATTGAGATAAGCACCGAGAGCATTGCCGGGCACACCGTTGATGGTGATGTTCTTATCTGTCATACCGGCGGCAATGAAGCGTTGACCGCAACAATTCTCGATGGTAATATCGCCTGAGTTTTGCCGCAAAGCCTCGTTCAGAGCTTTATAATCAAGACCTTTAACATTTAATAACATAATATTATACCACACCTCCAAACTTTTTTCTACGATTTTCGGGAGAAAATGCAACGGAAGTTGCAACTTTTTTCATTGTTTCAAAGTCAATCGTGTCAAGAGGCGTCCTTTCACGGATGAGAGAGGTATAGATACCGGCACGTTCGGTCTTGCCAATCAGGATAAATCCTTTTAACAATCCATCCTTTGTAAACAGTCTTTTTAATGTACTGTCGCTCTTTTCTTCATACATTTCGCCCACGTAAGTTCCGGCCGTCATAATGTGCAGACCGAAGAACCCGATGGAGTTCATCGGAATGGCTTTGCCAAAAACTTCATTACCGCCTGCCATGTTTACACCGGCAGTATGCCCCTGCATATAGGCATTTGGCAGAAGAGCGAGAACCCTTTTTTGTCCCAGGGATATATCATTTCCTTCGGTACAGTCACCTGCGGCATAGATGCTTTCAAGGGAGGTCTCCATGCGGTCATTCACAAGTATGCCACGGTTTACTTCGCCGCCGATATCTTTGACAAGAGTTGTATTTGCACGGACGCCAACAGCAAGAACGAGCGTGTCAAACTCTACGGTTTTTCCGCTTTTCATTTGAGCAAAATTCTTATCAAAGCGGACAGCGGTATCCCCAAGCAAAAAACGAATACCGTTTGCCTCTAAATGCCTTTGCACAATAGTGGCGCAGTCGGTGTCAAGAATACTGGAAAGTACACGGTCGGCAAGATCACAAACCGTAATACTTTCCACACGATCGTGAAGACCTTCGGCACACTTAAGTCCGATAAGACCGGCACCGACGATCAATACGTTGCTATCTTTGTTGATTGCTTTTTCAAGTGCAAAGGTATCGTCAAGTGTCATAAAACTGAACTTTTTCTCGACCGTATCAAGTCCTTCAAAGGGAGGAACGAAAGGAGCCGAACCGGTTGCAACACAAACTTCTGTATAAGGCAACTTGGCACCATCATCCAACACAACATTTTTTGAATCAGTGTTAATTTGGATAACCTTTTTTCCGTAAAATACGTCACAGCCCATTTTCTCGTAAAAATCGGCACCTCGATAGTTCATACGTTCGGGATCGGTTTTGTTTTCCAGATAATACGAGATAAGAGGACGGCAGTAAACGGGATAATTCTCTTCGGAAACAACTGTGATTTTGCTGTCTTTATCCAC
>JAFOCB010000002.1 GCA_017381515.1 Clostridia bacterium
GCGGGTGTCCCTCGTCCTTTTGGCGGGCTGGCTGCTGCCCGCCAAAGGGCCGAAGTCCCCCCGCGCCTGCTTTCCCGCCCTATGGGGCGGTGCGCCCGCGCCGCCATGCCTGTCGGGGCCCCTCCTGCGCTGCGCACCCCCGCACGGCGGGGAGAGTTGTAGCGTAGAGCTCCACAGAGCTCTACGGCTTTTTTATCGGCCTAACGGCGTTTGGCGGTTGCCCCAAGGGGGCAATGGGGTGTTTCCCTCCTGCTCCCACTTCGTGGGTTGCAGGGAAAATTTTTGTGCTTGACAGCGTTTGGATGCGTTAAAGTTGGTTAAATAGTGTTAAAATGCCTTTTGCCAAAAGTGTTAAAATAGACACTCCGCAGACACTCCGTACATCCTCCCCAGTTTCTCCGAGAAATGAAAAATTTGCATACATTTGTACTCGTTATTTTATGTTCAACCCTTATACCTTTTTTGTATTATGGCAAAATCCAAAGGCTTTTTCAGTCTGCGACGTGGTTCAACCAAGTCGCTGACCTATTCAGTTTACAACGGCCAGCAGGTTACGAAAGAACGCATCGCGTACATGACTAACCCGCAGACCTACGACCAAGGTTCTACGCGGGCACTCTTCGCTGCTGCTGCCAAGTTCTATTCACGAATGAAAATGGTGCTTGACCATTCGTTTGAGGGTATCAAGTACGGTACTCCCTCGCAGTCGGAGTTCATGCGCTTGGCTATCAAGTCAGGTATCGGATCTTCTCTCGAGAAAGGCGCAAGCGCCTATCCTCTCAACTACCCCATTTCGCGTGGTACTCTGCCATCGATTGCGTGGCTTGGTCTGCCCCACATCGCTCAAACTTCAGTGGCAGCCAAATTTGCATCCCGCCTGCAAATTTCTGCTTTCACTGAAAGCGTGTCAACTTTCGCTGACAACAACAACCTCGAGCATGGTGATCAAATTTCATTCGTTTACGCTGAAATCGTAAACGGCGAAATGCACCCCATTTTGCTCCGTATGGTTATCGATACCAACGTAGATATTGTTGGCAATTTGAATGCACAACGCGTTTACACGGGGGGTAAAGTGCAGAACACTACACCTACTCAGGTGTTCAGTATCGTGGGCGGCTATCTCTCCGTTAACGCTGACATGCTGCTGGGTGTAGTTGCTAACGCTACTTGGGTTCTCTCTCGCTATGACGGGGCCAAGTGGCTACGCTCGGATTCAGATTTCACCCTTTTGGATGAAGAGAACGCAGGCGCAGGTATTCCCTCTTACACCAAGCAGACTTCTGCTGGTACTTCCGTGGAGGATTCGAGCAAGTTCCTGAACGAGGGCGAAACCAAGTATGGTGTTGTTCGCAAACTCGTTTCCAAGACTATCACCATTGACGAAACTGAAAAGACCGTCTATGCCAACATAGACGTTGCTTGCAAGTTCGTCAAAAACGCAGACGGAAGTGTAACACGTTACCTCTTGAGTGACCCTAACGATATGGTTATGGGTGAAGTAGGCTCTGGCGCTTATGGTTTTGTTCTCGCTGGTGCTCTTGTTGAGGGTGCACCCGAAGGTTCTCTTCTTATAGGAGTCGGAGACGTGCAGACTGCTGCTGGTGATGAATGGGGCACCGAGCCTATTGAGCTGGCCGACTTCCGCAACGCAATCGCATTCCAATACGTAACCGCGTAACCCATGAAGAAGATTGTCTATTTATGGATTTGCGTGGTGCTGATCATGGCCGCGTGCGCGACCAAGATGCACATCGGAGATTTCGACCTTGACACACGCACTTTGCCAGCCGATTCAATCGTGAAGAAATGAATCTTTGCTGGTAGGTTTCTCCCCTGCGGTTTTATAAGTTTCCCGCAGGGGATTTTTTTGGGCCGTAGGGAAATCCCTACTAAAAAATAGGGAAATCCCTACGAAGAAATAGGGAAATCCCTATTGACTTCGGCGAATATTTTTCATATATTTGTAGCGCCGAAAGCAAGGAAATATGCGCAGAGGTGCGTCTATCAGCGGCTTTCGGCCGAATTTCGGCAAGGGGAGGAAATTCGATTTCCTCCCTTTTCTTTTTGAAAAAAATTGCCAATTTTCGTTTATGCTTTAATACCTTGTTACTATTTTTAATCGAAATTCGTTATGATTTGTAGTTTTTTGGCGCATTTAGGCGCTGATGTGAAAGTTAAGGAATCGGGCGACCGAAAGTTTCTCGCATTGTATGTGTGTACTGATTTGTTCAGTGGCAACGAACGAAAACCGCTTTGGCTCAATGTCACCTATCATTACTCCGAGGGATTGGCCCAGTTCTTGACGAAAGGCCGACAAGTGTATATTTGCGGAGAGTTTCTGCCCGACAAGTATATCGACCGAAACGGCCGAGAGTGTGTAGATATGAAAGTGCGTGCCTATTCGATTCTATTGTGCACGCAGTCGAATAATTCGCCTGCCGATTCCGTAAGTGTTGATTCAAATAGCGAAGAGCAAAAGACAGAGGAGGAGACATTCTAATGAATGTTGTAATAACTTTGCCGCGCGATTTAATCAATAAGATTTTGACTGGCGAGAAAAAATTTGAAATGCGCAAATCGTGTCCTTATAGATTAAGAAACGGAGACGGAGTATTTGTTATAGAGAAAGGGACTGATATAGTACGATGTTTTTTTGTTGTTGACTCCATAATTTCAATGGATTCTTGCAAAGCATTTCCGTGGGCTCCTGATTTGGGTGTAAGTTTTCAATATGTGGAGGATTATTGTAAAAGTGCTCGGCGTATTTATATGTGGGAAATCGGAGAAATTCGACAATTGACCAATTACAGCCGTGCTCTTTTAGGCTTGAAATCGAATCCACAAAGTTTCGTTTACACAAATGTAAGGTTATTATGAAACTGATTTCTATTGACTGGCTCGAGGTGTATTGTCTCGAGCCAGTTACTATGGATGCAGCCTTTTTCGAGCGGAATAATTTCCCAGTGAAAAGGCGCGCCTACGGAACTCCGCAGTATCGTGAAATGTTCACTATCTTGACCCCCGACGATAATGAGTTCGACTATATTGAAGTGCGTAGAAATCCGTATAGTGTGAAATCGAAAGGCGGCATTATGGCTGATAATGCCTGCCACCTCCGTTTATCGAATCGATTCTGCTATCATCCGCGAGCAGTCGATGTATTTCTTAACTTCCTTTCTTATTTTGGCTACATCTACAAAAACACGTCGCGGATTGATATATGCGCAGACTTCCAGCGATTTGACAACGGCTGGAATCCGCAAGAGTTCATATCGAAGTACATGCGCGAGGAATTATATAAGGAGGTGCAGCCGAGATTATCTGCTATTTCTTCCTCGACAAAATCCGATGCGCAGTTATTCTCTATCGCTGCTCACGGAACGGACAAACCGAATGTGCGTTACTGGAATTCTCTTACTTGGGGCTCAAGCAAGTCGAATGTCCGCACGAAGATGTACAACAAATCGCAGGAACTGAAAGAAGTCCACGACAAGCCATACATCCGAGAGGCTTGGCAGCGTGCTGGCTTGAATCCGTGCAACGGCGATGTTTACCGCGTGGAATTCTCAATCAAAGCGGCCACCGACTTTGTGTGCAAAGAGACTGGCGAAATGGAGCGAATGACACTTTGGCGCATGCAGACGGACACTGCGCGAATTTTGTGGTTTACTTCTTTGGCTTTTCGCTACTTTAAATTTCGCGAAGTAGTTTACACGCGGACAGGCCGCCGACAACGAAAAGATAGGTGCCCAGAAGTCCGACCATACGACACGACTGGTGCAACTGCTCGCGTCCCTATCGCTTTAAGTAATGTATCAGCGCTCGACTGGAGCACAGAGCGAGTGAGAATGTGGCTCGAAAACCAAATCCAAGAAATGGATTCGTTTGAGCAAAGCGCGGCCCTGGAAGTGCTCGAATTCATAAAGAAACGATACCGCACGGATTCAGACTATCAAAGTGCTCCAATTTTGGAGCCTTTGGCAAATGCGGTACAGTAGTACCGCAGTTTATTTTCCAAAACTGCGTAAATCGGTGGACTAAAATCCACCGATTTTTGTATGCAAGCCAAGCGACCGAGCGACCGAAATCAACCGCAATCAATCAACGTCGGCGCGCCCGCTGCTTCGGCGCGCCCGTCGCCCCTGCGCGTCCCCCGCCCCTGCGCGGCCTACGGCTTGCGCGCTGGCGGCGGTCTTCGCGCTGGCGTCGGCCTGCGCCGGCGGGCGCGCCTACTACAATCCCGACCGCATCACCGCCAATCAGTCGCGCGACCAAAATCAACCGCAGTCAGTCCCCGACGCTCTACCGCCAATCAGTCGCCGAGCCGTTACCGACCGCAGCCAATGAGCGACCGCGGCCGCGGCCTCCCCTGCGCGTCCCGCCGCCCCTACGCTGGCGGCGGTCTGCGCGCTGGCGGCCGTGTTGCCGCTCCACAATCCCGACCGCATCACCGCCAATCAGTCGCCGAGCCGTTATCAACCGCCGCGAGGTCGCGCCCTTTGGGCGCTCTCTGCTTCGGTCGCGCCCCTCGCGCCGTTCGGCGCTCGTCGCCTCCCCCGTTCGGCCCGCCGCCCCTACGCTGGCGGCGGCCCTGCCCGCTCCCTCGCAATAAACAACAACGTATCTTCCTCTCCCCTCGCTCCGCTCTCTACGCGCCGCCGTCCCTCGCCCCTCCGCAAAAGGGGCTCGGGGCGGGGCGCTTCGTTCGCTCCGCTCGTCGTGACCGCTCTACCGTTGCCGACCGCCCATTTTTGTTACTCTCTTCGGCTGGTGCGTGCGTGGTCGGCGCGTGGGGTGGGCAGTCCCCCCGCGCCAGTTCGCCGCCCCCTGCCCACTTGGGGCGGCGATAAGCGAAACGCGCAGTCGCCGCGGCAATTAGTTGACTTGGCGGAGTTTTTGCGCAAGCCGTAGGTGGCCTGCTCGCTGGGTCTCCCCTCCCCGCGGCGTGCGGCGTGCGGTGGCGCGCCGTTCCGCGTCGGCGGCGGCGCGGGCGCGACTGGGCGCGGCGCGGGTGTCCCTCGTCCTTTTGGCGGGCTGGCTGCTGCCCGCCAAAGGGCCGAAGTCCCCCCGCGCCTGCTTTCCCGCCCTATGGGGCGGTGCGCCCGCGCCGCCATGCCTGTCGGGGCCCCTCCTGCGCTGCGCACCCCCGCACGGCGGGGAGAGTTGTAGCGTAGAGCTCCACAGAGCTCTACGGCTTTTTTATCGGCCTAACGGCGTTTGGCGGTTGCCCCAAGGGGGCAATGGGGTGTTTCCCTCCTGCTCCCACTTCGTGGGTTGCAGGGAAAATTTTTGTGCTTGACAGCGTTTGGATGCGTTAAAGTTGGTTAAATAGTGTTAAAATGCCTTTTGCCAAAAGTGTTAAAATAGACACTCCGCAGACACTCCGTACATCCTCCCCAGTTTCTCCGAGAAATGAAAAATTTGCATACATTTGTACTCGTTATTTTATGTTCAACCCTTATACCTTTTTTGTATTATGGCAAAATCCAAAGGCTTTTTCAGTCTGCGACGTGGTTCAACCAAGTCGCTGACCTATTCAGTTTACAACGGCCAGCAGGTTACGAAAGAACGCATCGCGTACATGACTAACCCGCAGACCTACGACCAAGGTTCTACGCGGGCACTCTTCGCTGCTGCTGCCAAGTTCTATTCACGAATGAAAATGGTGCTTGACCATTCGTTTGAGGGTATCAAGTACGGTACTCCCTCGCAGTCGGAGTTCATGCGCTTGGCTATCAAGTCAGGTATCGGATCTTCTCTCGAGAAAGGCGCAAGCGCCTATCCTCTCAACTACCCCATTTCGCGTGGTACTCTGCCATCGATTGCGTGGCTTGGTCTGCCCCACATCGCTCAAACTTCAGTGGCAGCCAAATTTGCATCCCGCCTGCAAATTTCTGCTTTCACTGAAAGCGTGTCAACTTTCGCTGACAACAACAACCTCGAGCATGGTGATCAAATTTCATTCGTTTACGCTGAAATCGTAAACGGCGAAATGCACCCCATTTTGCTCCGTATGGTTATCGATACCAACGTAGATATTGTTGGCAATTTGAATGCACAACGCGTTTACACGGGGGGTAAAGTGCAGAACACTACACCTACTCAGGTGTTCAGTATCGTGGGCGGCTATCTCTCCGTTAACGCTGACATGCTGCTGGGTGTAGTTGCTAACGCTACTTGGGTTCTCTCTCGCTATGACGGGGCCAAGTGGCTACGCTCGGATTCAGATTTCACCCTTTT
The DNA here is from genome assembly GCA_017381515.1 of Clostridia bacterium. GTDB lineage: Bacteria > Bacillota > Clostridia > Oscillospirales > Acutalibacteraceae > UMGS1976. The sequence continues at coordinate 6,244 of JAFOCB010000002.1, forward strand.
GGATGAAGAGAACGCAGGCGCAGGTATTCCCTCTTACACCAAGCAGACTTCTGCTGGTACTTCCGTGGAGGATTCGAGCAAGTTCCTGAACGAGGGCGAAACCAAGTATGGTGTTGTTCGCAAACTCGTTTCCAAGACTATCACCATTGACGAAACTGAAAAGACCGTCTATGCCAACATAGACGTTGCTTGCAAGTTCGTCAAAAACGCAGACGGAAGTGTAACACGTTACCTCTTGAGTGACCCTAACGATATGGTTATGGGTGAAGTAGGCTCTGGCGCTTATGGTTTTGTTCTCGCTGGTGCTCTTGTTGAGGGTGCACCCGAAGGTTCTCTTCTTATAGGAGTCGGAGACGTGCAGACTGCTGCTGGTGATGAATGGGGCACCGAGCCTATTGAGCTGGCCGACTTCCGCAACGCAATCGCATTCCAATACGTAACCGCGTAACCCATGAAGAAGATTGTCTATTTATGGATTTGCGTGGTGCTGATCATGGCCGCGTGCGCGACCAAGATGCACATCGGAGATTTCGACCTTGACACACGCACTTTGCCAGCCGATTCAATCGTGAAGAAATGAATCTTTGCTGGTAGGTTTCTCCCCTGCGGTTTTATAAGTTTCCCGCAGGGGATTTTTTTGGGCCGTAGGGAAATCCCTACTAAAAAATAGGGAAATCCCTACGAAGAAATAGGGAAATCCCTATTGACTTCGGCGAATATTTTTCATATATTTGTAGCGCCGAAAGCAAGGAAATATGCGCAGAGGTGCGTCTATCAGCGGCTTTCGGCCGAATTTCGGCAAGGGGAGGAAATTCGATTTCCTCCCTTTTCTTTTTGAAAAAAATTGCCAATTTTCGTTTATGCTTTAATACCTTGTTACTATTTTTAATCGAAATTCGTTATGATTTGTAGTTTTTTGGCGCATTTAGGCGCTGATGTGAAAGTTAAGGAATCGGGCGACCGAAAGTTTCTCGCATTGTATGTGTGTACTGATTTGTTCAGTGGCAACGAACGAAAACCGCTTTGGCTCAATGTCACCTATCATTACTCCGAGGGATTGGCCCAGTTCTTGACGAAAGGCCGACAAGTGTATATTTGCGGAGAGTTTCTGCCCGACAAGTATATCGACCGAAACGGCCGAGAGTGTGTAGATATGAAAGTGCGTGCCTATTCGATTCTATTGTGCACGCAGTCGAATAATTCGCCTGCCGATTCCGTAAGTGTTGATTCAAATAGCGAAGAGCAAAAGACAGAGGAGGAGACATTCTAATGAATGTTGTAATAACTTTGCCGCGCGATTTAATCAATAAGATTTTGACTGGCGAGAAAAAATTTGAAATGCGCAAATCGTGTCCTTATAGATTAAGAAACGGAGACGGAGTATTTGTTATAGAGAAAGGGACTGATATAGTACGATGTTTTTTTGTTGTTGACTCCATAATTTCAATGGATTCTTGCAAAGCATTTCCGTGGGCTCCTGATTTGGGTGTAAGTTTTCAATATGTGGAGGATTATTGTAAAAGTGCTCGGCGTATTTATATGTGGGAAATCGGAGAAATTCGACAATTGACCAATTACAGCCGTGCTCTTTTAGGCTTGAAATCGAATCCACAAAGTTTCGTTTACACAAATGTAAGGTTATTATGAAACTGATTTCTATTGACTGGCTCGAGGTGTATTGTCTCGAGCCAGTTACTATGGATGCAGCCTTTTTCGAGCGGAATAATTTCCCAGTGAAAAGGCGCGCCTACGGAACTCCGCAGTATCGTGAAATGTTCACTATCTTGACCCCCGACGATAATGAGTTCGACTATATTGAAGTGCGTAGAAATCCGTATAGTGTGAAATCGAAAGGCGGCATTATGGCTGATAATGCCTGCCACCTCCGTTTATCGAATCGATTCTGCTATCATCCGCGAGCAGTCGATGTATTTCTTAACTTCCTTTCTTATTTTGGCTACATCTACAAAAACACGTCGCGGATTGATATATGCGCAGACTTCCAGCGATTTGACAACGGCTGGAATCCGCAAGAGTTCATATCGAAGTACATGCGCGAGGAATTATATAAGGAGGTGCAGCCGAGATTATCTGCTATTTCTTCCTCGACAAAATCCGATGCGCAGTTATTCTCTATCGCTGCTCACGGAACGGACAAACCGAATGTGCGTTACTGGAATTCTCTTACTTGGGGCTCAAGCAAGTCGAATGTCCGCACGAAGATGTACA
>JAFOCB010000194.1 GCA_017381515.1 Clostridia bacterium
CTTCCTCCCCTTCGCAAGCCGAAATCAATAAGGTTATTGAAGGCGAAGGTGACAAAATCCTTTCAAAAATTCAAAAAGGTGCATACGTTATCACCATGTGCATCGAAGGAAACGAAATCAGTTCAAATAAATTGGCTGATATGATTGAAAATGTTTCTGCTTATGGTGACAGTCACATTGTATTCGTAATCGGCGGGTCATACGGGTTATCTGACAGGGTTAAAAACATTTCCAAATTCAAGCTGTCAATGTCACCGATGACCTTCCCTCACATGATGGCGCGAATGATGCTTTTGGAACAAATTTATCGAGCTTTTATGATAAATTCCGGCTCGGAATATCATAAATAAACTTTTTACTACTTTTTTATATATTATAGTAGATTTTTGGAAACGAGTATGTTATAATATTAACAATTATATCGGTATGGATATGTTATCGAGCAAATCTATGCCTGTATTTTAGTGTTTGGATATCAAATGCGGCATTAAAATTTGTATAATTTAAGTCGATTTTCGACTGGAAAGGCAAGGAATTATATGTTAAAGAAAATCAGTTCGCTGCCGTTTAACGGCACGCCTGAGCAAGAGGCAAAGCTTGTCAAATTCATTGACGGTATTCGCAATCAGCAAGGTTGCTTGATGCCCATCATGCAGGAAGCTCAGTCAATCTATGGCTACCTTCCTCTTGAGGTTCAGCAAATCATTGCCAGAGAGCTCGGAATCTCCGTTGAAGAAGTTTACGGTATCTCTACCTTCTATGCTCAGTTCGCTCTCTCACCGAAAGGCAAATACAATATTTCAGTTTGTCTCGGTACCGCTTGCTACGTAAAAGGTGCACAGGCGCTTGTTGACAGAATCACTCAAATCCTTGGTATCGGCCCTGACGAATGCACAGCAGACGGAAAGTTCTCACTCGAAGCTTGCCGTTGCATCGGCGCTTGTGGTCTGGCTCCCGTACTCACCGTTAACGACGATGTTTACGGTCGTCTTGTCGAAAAGGACGTTGACGATATTATCAAAAAGTATCAATAATCAATTTGGCAATTAAAAGGACTGATTATCAATGCGTGAATTATCCCTTAACGTTCTCGATATTGTCCAAAATTCAATTACGGCTAAAGCAACCCTTATCAAAATTGAGCTAATTGAGGATATAAATAACGATATTCTCAAAATCAATATTTTCGATAACGGTAAAGGTATGACCGACGAACAGATAAAAAGTGTCACCGACCCTTTTTATACAACACGAACCACTCGTAAAACCGGTCTCGGCATTCCGCTGTTTAAAATGGCGGCAGAAATGTCGGGCGGCTCATTTAAAATCGAGTCAATCGTCGGCGTCGGAACAAAAATTTTTACCAGCTACATTCATTCAAGCATCGACAGAATGCCGGTCGGAAATATTAACGAAACGGTATCTATGCTTATTCAAATGAATCCTGATATTGATTTCGTTTATACCCATACCTTTAATGAAAAGAGCTATTCCCTCGATACTCGCGAATTACGCGAGCAGCTTGAGGATGTACCGCTCGATACCCCCGACGTAATTGAATGGATAAACGATTATTTAAAGGAAAATGATTCAATCATTACGGTCTAATTTCACTTAATAATAATTCAGAAACGGAGGATAAAAAATGAAATCTCTTGCTGAACTTAAAGCTATAAAGGAAAAAGCACAAGCTGAATTAGCAGCTCGTGAGAATAACGTTGACGGAACTCGCGTTCTCGTTGGTATGGCTACCTGCGGTATCGCTGCCGGCGCTCGTCCCATTCTCACAAAATTTGTTGACGAAATCAACAGAAGAGGTATTGCTAACGTAAAGGTAACTCAGACAGGTTGTATCGGCATCTGCCAGTACGAACCTGTTGTTGAGGTTGTTTTACCCGGACAGGAAAAGGTTACATACGTTAAAATGACCGAAGACAAGGTTGACAGAATCATCACCGAACATATCGTTAACGGCAAGGTTGTTGACGAATACACAATCGGTAACTGCAAGTTATAATTTAGTTAAATTAACATCAATCGATTTACCATGCAAAACCGATTGAGATTTAAAAAATATGATAACTGCATGGAGAAATGGTGGAAATAATGTATCGTTCACAGGTTCTCATTTGCGGCGGTACCGGATGTACATCATCAAACAGCCAGAAAATTATCGAAGCGATGGAAGTTGCTCTCGATAA
>JAFOCB010000195.1 GCA_017381515.1 Clostridia bacterium
CGCGTAAGAGCATATGGGTTGTTTGACCCTGAGTGGTGACTTTTTTGGTCGCAATTTGAGTGGTACCGCGGGCTTTGTATTCGATACATAGCTCGTCTCAAAGTATTTTATCTTTGGGACGGGCTTTTTTACGTCCCTGAATGGAGAAAGAGGATATGCATAACATTGCAGGACTTGACCTAAAAATCAAGGAAATGGCACGCAGAATTTACGAATTGCGTGAAATCGAAAATTTAACAACAGCACAAATGGCTGAAAAAACGGGAGTCAGCGAGCAGGAGTATATCAATTGCGAAAACGGACTCCAGGACCTCAATTTCGCCTTTATTTATCGTTGTGCCCTTGCCTTTAATGTTGACGTAACCGATATTATCGAGGGAAAGAGTCCGACGCTTAAATCATACACAGTTACCAAAAAGGGCGAAGGACAAAAGATTGAACAGGCGCACGGCATGATTTACTACAATCTTGCCGCCGCTTTCCGTAATCGAATTGCAGAGCCGCTCTACGTTTGCAGCAAGTATAGCGAAGAAGCGCAAAATCGCGAAATTGAGCTTACCAGTCACGCAGGTCAGGAATGTGACATCATAATCGATGGTCACCTTATGGTTCAGATTGGCGAACATAAGGAAATTCTTGGACCGGGCGACAGCATCTATTACGATAGCTCGTCACCTCACGGAATGATAGCCGTTAATGGTGAAGATTGTCACTTTTACGCCATCGTTTTGAACCCGACAGGTGAACCTGTCCCCGAACTTCAAAAGCAGCTACCCCTTTCAACAAAGCCGCGCGAAAGAGACCCTCAGCAGCGCGTGTATAAGAATTTTATCGAAAGGGTAGAGGACGAAAACGGCACACCTATTTCAATAAATTTCAAGAATACCGATAATTTCAACTTTGCCTTTGATGTCGTTGACGAAATCGCGAATAAAACCCCCGACAAATTGGCAATGTTACATATTTCCCGCGACAAAACCGAACGTAGAATCACCTTCAAGGATGTAAAGAGACATTCGTCGCAGGCAGCAAACTATTTCAAGTCGCTCGGAATTAAAAAGGGCGACCGAGTAATGCTTATTTTAAAGCGTCATTACCAGTATTGGTACGCAATAATCGGACTCAATAAGCTTGGCGCTATCGCAATTCCCGCGCCCAATCAGCTTCAGGAACACGACCTCGACTATCGATTCAAGTCGGCGGGGGTAAAGGCGATTATCTGCACAGCCGACGGTGATGTAGCTAATCAGGTTGACTTGGCGGCAAAGAATTGCCCGACTCTCGAACATAAAATTATCGTCAACGGAAATAAAGAGGGTTGGCGTAATTTTGACGACGAGATGGCGCTTTTCAGCTCCCATTACGATAGAACCGAGGATGCCCCCGGCGGAGACGACCTTATGCTCATGTTCTTCACCTCAGGAACAACAGGGTATCCCAAAATTGCCGCACATAATTACAAATACGCGCTCGGTCATTTCCACACCGCTAAATATTGGCACAATGTTGACCCCGAAGGATTGCACTTTACCATTTCCGATACCGGCTGGGCAAAGTCAATGTGGGGTAAGCTTTACGGTCAGTGGCTTTGCGAAGCGGCAACCTTTGTTTACGACTTTGACCGCTTTGACGCGGCGGACATTTTACCAATGTTCGAAAAGTATAAGATTACTACATTCTGCGCACCGCCTACAATGCTGCGCATGATGATAAAGCAGGACATTTCAAAGTACGATTTCAGCTCGGTTAAGCATATGACAACGGCTGGTGAAGCCCTCAACCCCGAGGTTTACCGCCAATTTGAAAAGGCAACCGGACTGCAAATTCTCGAGGGCTTCGGTCAAACCGAGAGTACAATGATTATCGGTAATATGACCGGTGCCGACCACAAAATCGGATCAATGGGTAAACCTGCACCCATTTACGACGTTAAACTCGTTGACTCTGACGGAAATGAAGTTCCCGTCGGTGAAAACGGCGAAATCGTCGTTAACGTTTCTAACGGAGCACCTTGCGGTCTCTTTACCGGATACTATAATGACGAAGAAAAGACAAAAGAGGTTTGGTACGACGGCTACTACCATACGGGCGACGTTGCATGGCGTGACGAGGATGGCTTCTATTGGTACGTTGGACGTGCCGATGACGTAATCAAGTCATCCGGCTACCGGATTGGACCTTTCGAAATCGAAAGTGTTATTATGGAGCTTCCGTACGTACTCGAATGTGGCGTTTCTGCCGCACCCGACGAGGTACGCGGTCAGGTCGTAAAGGCAAGCATCGTACTCGTAAAGGGTACCGAGCCGACCGACGAGCTAAAAAAAGAAATTCAGGAATATGTCAAAAAGCATACTGCGCCGTATAAATATCCGCGTATAGTCGAGTTTAAGGACGAATTGCCAAAGACCATCAGCGGTAAAATTCAGCGTAATAAGCTGTAAGGTGAACCAAATGAATTTCAGCAGAATAACAATAATTTCGGGACATTACGGCAGTGGAAAAACGAATATTGCGGTTTCTCTCGCCTATGATTTAAAAAAGGTGGAGGAAAAGGTCGCAATAGCCGACATCGACATCGTAAACCCGTATTTCAGAACAAAGGATAACGAACAGCAGCTCGAAAGGGCAGGGATTCGTCTCATTTGCTCCGAATACGCCAATTCGAATGTCGATATACCCGCTCTGCCGCAGGATATGTACGCCGTAACCGATGATAAGGAATTACACTCAATTCTCGACGTCGGTGGCGACGAAAGAGGTGCCTTGGCGCTTGGTCGAATTTCTCCCGCAATCCGTGAGGAAAACGATTATCAAATGCTTTACGTCGTGAATAAATTTCGACCGCTTACAAAGGATGCCGATTCGGCAATCGAGGTAATGCGCGAAATCGAAGCGGCGTGCGGACTTAAATTCACCGCGATAATAAATAATTCCAATCTGGGCGCCGAAACAACGGCAGACGACGTAATCGGTTCACTCGATTATGCTGCCGAAATCTCGCAAAAAACTGAATTACCCGTTTTGTTCACCTCGGTCAACAGGTCTGTTGCCGAGCAACTAAACGGCAAAATAGAAAATCTTTATGTTATGGAAATCGAAACAAAATTGTAAAGGAGAATGAATCAATGGCTGTTTTGACATTCAAAACCGACAAGTGTAAGGGTTGCGGCCTCTGCGTTGAGGCCTGTCCAAAGGGCGTTCTTGCACTTGCATCGGATAAAATTAACGTAAAGGGACATCATCCCGTCGAGGCGGTAAATGCTGATGCTTGTATCGGTTGCGCCTTCTGTGCGACAATGTGTCCCGATTGCATTATAAAGGTCGAAAGGTGAGTGAACAAGTTGGCAGATAAAGTACTTATGAAGGGTAACGAAGCAATCGCAGAAGCTGCAATAATCGCAGGTTGCCGTCATTATTTTGGATACCCCATTACACCTCAAACCGAGGTTGCCGCTTATATGGCAAAGAGAATGCCTAAAATCGGAGGAACCTTCCTTCAGGCAGAGAGTGAAATCGCCGCAATCAATATGGTTTACGGCGTAGCCGCTACGGGTAAGAGGGTAATGACCTCGTCATCGAGCCCAGGTATTTCGCTCAAAGGCGAAGGAATTTCATATTTGGCAGGTGCCGATTTACCCGCTCTCATCGTAAACGTTCAGCGCGGAGGTCCCGGTCTCGGCGGTATTCAGCCGTCACAGTCGGACTATTTCCAGGCAACAAAGGGTGGAGCACATGGCGACTTCCACATGATCGTCCTCGCTCCCGATTCTGTTCAGGAAATGGCCGAGCTCACAGTAAAGGGCTTTGACCTCGCTGATAAATATCGCATGACTACAATGATTCTCGCCGATGGTACAATGGGCCAGATGATGGAACCGGTATCCCTTGACTTTGAGGTAGGCGAAAAGGTTGAGAAGCCGTGGGCTGTCACCGGAACAAAGATGGAGAGAGAGCATAATATCGTAAACTCCCTTTTCTTAAAGCCGGAAGAACTCGAAAAGACCAACTTTGAACGCTACGAAAAATATAGCTATATCGAAGAAAATGAAGCACTTTGCGAAGAATATATGATGGAGGATGCCGAAATTTGCGTTACCGCATTCGGTATTGCCGCCCGTGTAGCAAAGAATGCTATCAACGAAGCAAGAAATCAGGGAATAAAGGTCGGACTCCTTCGTCCGATCACCCTCTGGCCCTTCCCGAAAAAGCAGTTTGCCGCTGCCGCCGATAAGGTAAAGCAGTTTATTTCTGTTGAGCTTTCAATGGGCCAGATGATCGAGGATGTTCGTCTTGCAACCGAATGCAAGGTGCCGGTTACACTTTGCAACCGCGCAGGTGGTATGATTCCTTCACCCGAACAGGTACTCGAAGCAATTATCAAAGCAAACAACGGAGGTGACAAATAATGGTAGTATTCGATAAACCGCATGCACTTGCTGACGTGCCAATGCACTATTGTCCCGGCTGTACTCACGGTATCGTACACCGTCTTGTCGCCGAGGTAATCGACGAACTCGGAATCGAAGGCAGAACAATCGGTATCGCACCGGTTGGCTGCTCGGTTATGGCTTACGATTATTTTAACTGTGATATGATTGAGGCGGCTCATGGTCGAGCTCCCGCAGTTGCTACCGGCGTAAAGCGCTCGGATCCCAATAACATCGTATTTACATATCAGGGTGACGGTGACCTCGCATCAATCGGTATGGCAGAAACTGTTCATTCAGCCGCCAGAAACGAAAATATCACCATTATCTTTATAAACAACGCAATCTACGGAATGACAGGCGGTCAGATGGCTCCTACGTCACTGCCCGGTCAGGTTACTCAGACATCACCTTATGGACGTGACGTTGAGGCCTGCGGATTCCCGATTAAGGTTTGCGAAATGCTTTCACAGCTTGACGGTGCAGAATACCTCGAAAGAGTTGCCGTTAACAATGTAAAGAATGTCAAGAATGCAAAGAAGGCAATCAAAAAAGCATTCGAAAATCAGGTAAACGGCAAGGGCTTCTCACTTGTTGAGGTAGTTTCGAGCTGCCCGACAAACTGGGGAATGACTCCTTCACAGGCGCTTAAATGGATTGATGAAAAGATGATTCCTTACTATCCGCTCGGCGTTTATAAGGATAGATCGGCTGAGAAGGAGGACTAAAAAATGAGCACAACACAGTATTTATTTGCAGGATTTGGCGGTCAGGGCATCTTGTTTTCGGGTAAATTACTCGCATACAAGGGACTTACCGACGGCAAAAATGTAAGCTGGCTTCCTTCTTACGGTCCCGAAATGCGCGGCGGTACAGCAAGCTGTAGCGTAATCATCAGCGACGATGCAGTCGGCTCACCGATTGTATCAAAGCCCGACGTTTTAATCGCAATGAACCTTCCGTCACTCGACAAATATGAGGACACGGTTGTTTCGGGCGGAATGATTTTCGTGGATTCTTCACTTATCGAGCGCAAGGTAAAGCGCGACGACGTAAAGGTTTTTTACATCCCCGCAACAAAGCTTGCATCCGACAACGGAATCGCAAAGCTTGCTAATATTATCCTGATGGGTAAGGTATTGGCCGAAACAAACGGATTTGA
>JAFOCB010000196.1 GCA_017381515.1 Clostridia bacterium
CCGATGCAGGTGGTGTTTATCCCTGCTCTGAGCGCATCACCGCTCTGGTCGATAAAATTATTTAGCGATTCGGACGAAAGCCCCGTATAGCCGAAAAGCACCGGCATATCATAATCAATTCCGCCCGACCTTTCAATTTTGTCAAGCAGCATGGTATAGCCCTGCTTTAAGCCGCGTGCCTTTCCCATAACGTCGATTTTGCCGTCCTTTATCTGTGCCATCGGCTTGATATTAAGCAGAGCGCCTGCAAAGGCAATGGTGGGAGAAATTCTGCCGCCGCGCTTTAAATATTCGAGGGTGTCAAGAATGGCAAAAAGGCAAATATCGTCCTTCTTTTTCTCCAATTCGGCGGCAATTCCCTCGGCAGTCAAGCCCCTTTCGGCAAGTAAAATAGCGTATTCGACAAGTATTGCCGAGCCGATTGCGACACTTTTGCTATCGACGACGTAAATGCCTTTGTAATCGTCGGCGGCTATTAGTGCACTCTGATACGTGCCCGAAAGCTGTGATGAAACGGTGATTACAACTGCCGTGTCACCCCTCTCACTTACCTTTGCAAATTCGGCATCAAATGCGGCAGGAGACGCCTGGCTGGTGGAGGGAAGCTCCTTTGTTTCGGTCAGCTTCTGATAAAACATTTGATGATTGATGGTAACCGAGTCGATGTATTCCTCGTCGCCAAAACGCACCGTCAATGGCACAACCGACACCTTCTCTTTAATTTCGGGTATAAGGTCAACCGTCGAATCGACGATAATTTTTACGCTCATTAGTTCATTCTCCTATCTGATAATAAAGGGCTTCAAGCTGATTTTTTGTCATTAGCCGAGGCACGGGATAGAGCGGATTTGCCTCCCTTTCCGCGTAACAAACCATTACTGAAATATCTTCTTTTTTTATTCCTGTGATTTTATCGGGAATGCCAATTTTTGCATTCGTATCTTTTATAGCGGTGATAAATTTTTCTGCGCCGAGTTTATGTGAATCGTTTTCGGTACATACTCCTGCGGCAATTCCTAAACGGTGCAGCTTTTTGTACGCGCTTTTGCCATAAGCTTCGAGGACATAGGGCATTATTACCGCATTAGCAAGTCCGTGCGGCGTACCATATATGCCGCTGACAGAATGCGAAATGGCATGGATATATCCCACGTACGATTTTGAAAAGGCGATACCCGCCTTATATGATGCGTGGAGCAAATTCTCTCTGGCTAGATGGTCGTTTCCCTTTATGTACGCCTTTTCAATATTCTCGAAAATAAGTGCGGTGGCTTCGAGGGCAAGTTGCCGCGTTTGCTTTGTCGTCGAGCGTCCGATATACGCTTCGACCGCGTGAGTGAGGGCATCCATTCCCGTAGTTGCGGTAAGTGACTGCGGCAAAGAATATGTAAGTGATGCATCCAAAACTGCATAATGTGGTATAAGCGGAAAGCTCATTAGCGCGTATTTATGCTGCTTTTGGCTATCGGTGATTATTGCGGCAGGGGTAACCTCGCTACCGCTTCCTGCCGTGGTAGGAATGGCAATAAGCGTAGGAATTTTTCGCATAATGCGTAAAAGTCCTTTTAGCCGACCGACAGTTTTTTTCGGATATGCAATTCTGGCGCCGATTACCTTTGCGCAGTCGATTGCCGAGCCGCCACCAAAAGCTATGATGCAGTCGCAGTTGTTTTCGCAGTACAGTTTGACCCCTTCCTCGACGTTTTCGATGGTCGGGTTGGGCTGAACTCCGCTGAATATCGCATAGGATACCCCACTTTTGTTCAGCGCCTCTTCAACAGGGGCAATGCGTCGGTTATTTGCGCTACCCTTTCCTGTAACGATAAGCGCAGATTTTACATTTTCCTTTGCAAACACCGAGCAAAGCTCGGAACACGAACCGACAATTTCGGGCTCGCGATACGGCAAAAGGGGTAAAATCGCGCGAAAGGTTAGCTGATATGCTCGGCAATA
>JAFOCB010000197.1 GCA_017381515.1 Clostridia bacterium
ATTTCTACCCGAGCGGAGTGCCTGACGAGCAGTCTTTGCTGCGAGGGCCTGAAGTGTCTTTTCTCTCTTTTCACGGTAGCCGCTGGTGTCGAGAACAACCCTTTTGAATTCGCCCTCCTCTTCCTGATTGCAGTAGAGTGATGCGAGACACTGGATGGCATCGAGGGTTTCTCCCCTTCTGCCGATAACGGCTCCCATTCCATCACCTTCGATATCGAGCTTAACGCCCTTTTCGATGTCGGTGGAGGTGATGGTTACCTCGCCGATGTCCATGTGGTCGAGAATATCCTTTACATATTTGATTAAGCCGTCAACATTCTTTACTCCGTAGGTGATCGGCTTATCGTCGGTTTTTGCTTCCTTTTCGGCCTTCTTTTCTGACTTTTCAGCTTTTTTGTCGGCCTTTTTCTCGGTCTTTTCGTTCTTTTTCTCGGTCTTCTTTTCAATCTTCTTTTCGGCTTTTTTCTCCTGCTTCGGCAGGTCGTTATCCAATGATTCAACGTAAACGCGAACCTTTGCTTCCTTGCCGCCAAAGAGACCTAAAACCTTCTTTTCCGGAAGGTCGATTATTTCAAATTCGACATCGGCATCGCCAATATCGCCAAGCATTTCTATCGCTTTTTCCTTTGCTTCTTCGACCGAAGCTCCGGTAGATATAGCTTCTCTCATGTTACGATTTCATTCCTTTCTACGTAACCTTTTTTTCAACTGTTAGTCGGCAGCTTCTTCCCTTTTCAGAGCTGCTTCTATCTTTTCATTTTCGTACTTCATTCTCTTTAAAACGGTTTTTGCTTCGATTTGAGCAATTGTACGAGCGGGGCTGAACATCTTATTAGTAAAGATGCTGATGAGCATACTTACAACGTTTGAACATGCCCAGTAAAAGCCCACTGCACCCGGTACCGTAAACGCGATTACGAGAGAGAAAAGCGGCATGAATACATACATGCAACCTGCTCCCTGAGCTGCGCCGGGATTAGTCTTTTTCTGCATTTGGGTAGTGATATAGGTGGACAAAATTGCGGTTGCAAAGGAAAGGAGCGGAATAATCCAAATAATCGAAAGTGTACTAACCGACGGCTGTTCGGTAAGATCGATTCCGAAAAAAGACAAATCGAGCGAACCGACCATTTCCTTCAACTTACCACCAACCTTATCTATTCCGCCGATAATGTCCATTTCGTTGGTGACGTTAAGTGCCTTTTTTGCTCCTTCGATGAGCTTGTCCGGAGCTCCGACAAGGTAGGTGAGCGGCTGTCTGACCGCTGTATAAATAGCAACAAAAAAAGGTAAACGGATAAACATAAGCAAACAGCCGGACATCGGGCTGGTTCCCGATTCCTGCATGAGCTCGCTCATTGCCTGCTGCTGAGCCATACGGTCATCCTTATACTTTTCTTTGATTTTGTCCATTTTATTTTTCATTCTCGCCTGGTTTGCGGTGGTCTTTTGCTGCTTGATGTTAAGGGGCAAAAAGACGATATTAAGCAACAGGGTGAAAATAAAAATCGACAGTGCAAAATTACCGCCGAGCAATTCGCAAAGCTGGTTTAAAAGCCCGCCGATCGGCTTTGCAAAAAAATCGTAAATTGCGTTCATAAACAATCCTTTCTGCGAATAAAATTCGCTTTGGGAAGTGGTGCGCTATTTATCCCTCTTTTTTCTTTCCTTTTTAGGTGGGACGGGATCGTATCCGCCCTTAAACAGCGGATTGCACCTGAGTATTCGAAAAATTGTAAGGAGCGACCCTTTTATCGCTCCATGAATCTCCAGCGCTTCGATAGCGTAGCTGGAGCAGGTCGGTATATACCGACAACACGGCCCTTTTGCCGGTGAAATATGCTTTTGATAAAATCGGACGAGTTTAATCAGAATTTTTTTCATTTTTTTCTACCAAGCATCCTAGCGCGGACAAATGGCGTTTCATAATGGCTGCCATGTCGCAGCTTTTCAACTCCAATGTGCGTGAACGGGCGACAAAAACTATATCGTATCCGCCCGTAATCTCTCGGCTGCATTCGTAAAAAGCAGCCCGTATAATACGCCTGACTCTATTTCGTTCAACGGCGTGACGAAATGTCTTTTTGCTCGCAGTTATCCCTATGCGACAATAGCCCGCACGATTACGCATTACATAGGTAACCAATGCGGGACCAACATATCGTTTTCCACGACCATAAAGGCGTCTGAAATCCTTGTTTTCCTTTAAAGTGTTTTTCAAGACTTACCTTCCGTTATATCAAAATTTGTTTTTGACGCGTCGATTTACTAATTATAAATTAGTGAGTGAGACGCTTTCTTCCCTTCGCTCTGCGACGGGCGAGTACCTTGCGGCCGTTGGCTGTCGACATTCTCTTGCGGAAGCCGTGCTCCTTCTTGCGATGCAATTTCTTGGGCTGATAGGTTCTGAACATTTATAACCCTCCGTTTCATTCCCGAGTCTGTACTCGGCTTTTTTTATAATGCGGTTGTATAAAAAATGTTATAAAACACCTTTTTCAAAAATTATAAGACACAACCCTGCAATATAAGATTATATAATAAACGACCCTCTAATGTCAACCAAAATTTTTAATAATTCGCAATTTGGCCTTCCCTCCCCGTGACACCCACAAAGAACTGTGTTGGTGGGTGATGAAAGCCACTATATTTATGATTTTTATTCGGTTTTGTATTTTATCATTTTGCAATCGGTATAGTACCACGAAAGGATTTCGACGTAGGAATAATTCTGACGGGCGAGATAATTTGCGCCAAACTGGCTCATCCCTACCCCGTGCCCGTGTCCCTGCACCCTGAATTTGAAGCTGCCGTCGGCATAACCGACGGTAAAAACTGACGATTTGAGCCCCAGCGCCGACCGAATTTTTGCTCCGGTGAATTTATTTCCGCACACCTGAATCTCGGTCACCGTACCCGATTCGCTCGTCTTTATGCCGCTTATCCACTTTGACTGCGAAAGGTCGGTTTCGGGCAAAGATAACTTTTTTAGCAGGTCGGAAGCAGTAAAGCTCACTTCGGACAGATATTTTGACGCGGTCAGGTCGCCAAGCGACTCGACCGGTTGCAAATAATAATAATCCTTTCCCCACACGGTCAGAGCCGACTCGGTCCTCCCCGACGAAATGTTATGATACGCCGCCAAAATCGGTTTACCCTCGTCGTCAACCATTACGTAGCCCTTTACCGATTTCATCGCATCCTCAATTTTTTTACAATATTTGTCGGCATCGTTGCCCCATTTTTTTCGCGCCTCATCCCTTGTGATAAACGCTTGGTCTCGCGATGATGAAGCAATCACGTCATATTCCAAATCTGCGCGTTCATTCTTTCG
>JAFOCB010000028.1 GCA_017381515.1 Clostridia bacterium
CCGCAAAATGCTTGCCGACATCGCTGTAAGTGATGCCGCTGGATTTGCTACTCTTGTACAGACTGCAAAGGACGCTCTTGCAAAATAATTTTGAACACGCTCGATAACCTCGGGCGTGTTTTAATCAATTTATAAGCAAAATTTATGGGAGGGAAAAGACGCATTGATTACTAAAATTACAGCAAAAGATAATAAAAAAATTAAAGATACTGTAAAGCTTTTTTCATCGTCAAAGCATCGTAAACAAAGCGATCTTTTCGTCCTCGAAGGTGTACGTCTTTGCACCGATGCGGCCAATAGCGGCATCGAAATAAAGATGGTGTTTTTTACTGAATCGGCAAATGAACGCTATGACGAAAGCATTTCATTCCTCGTCGAAAAATCCGCCGAAGCGTATTTGGTTACAAATGACGTTTTTGCAAAAATATCGGATACCGTTTCTCCTCAAGGGGTTATTGCCGTTTGCGTAATGCCTGATATTGAATCGTTATGCGATAATATTTCGTCAAGTGAAAGATATATCGCGTGTGAAAATGTGTCCGACCCGTCAAATTTGGGAGCTATTTCGCGTACAGCCGAAGCACTTGGAGTAAGCGGCATGATTTTAATCGGTAATTGTTGCGACCCATTTGGGCCAAAGGCACAACGCGCTTCTATGGGCTCGATGCTGCGACTTCCGTTATATCATTTTGACGATATTGATTCACTGCACGAATTATCGCAAAGCAAGGGCATTACACTTTTTGCTTCGGTGGTGGATAAAGATGCCGAAAATTTGAACGAAATTGAGTTCAAAAACGGCGATGTAATCATCATCGGTAATGAGGGAAATGGCCTTTCGCCCAGAGCAAAGGAAACCTGCTATAGACGGGTTACAATTCCGATAACAGGTCGTGCAGAATCGTTTAATGCCGCATCGGCAGCAGCAATTCTGATGTGGGAGCTAATGAAATAATATGCAGAATAATAACGGCATTTACTGGATATATTTACAGAACGTACTCGGATACGGCAGTCGAAAGATATTTAAAGTGCTTGACGTGTTCGGCTCTGTAAAAGCATTTTATAACGCTCCTTATAAAGAAAAGGTTTCGTCAAAGCTGTTTAGCAAATCTGAAATCAACAGAATCGAAAAATATGATATAGATTTTGCATACAAAACGATTGAAAAATGTGATAAATTAGGGTATAAAATAATTACACCCGAAAATCCTTTATATCCGATACGATTAAAGCATATCGTCAATCCGCCCGCAGTTTTGTACGTGTACGGAAATATGCCCGAAATTGATGACGAAGTTGCGATTGCTATTGTCGGAACCAGAAAGGCAAGTGCTTATAGTCGCGCCTTGACCTATGAATTGAGTGAACGACTGACACGAGCCGGTGCTTACATCGTAAGTGGTGGCGCTGTTGGAATCGACACTTCCGCTCATACGGGCGCTTTAAGGGCAAAAGGAAATACTATCGCCGTACTGCCTTGTGGACTGAATTATGGTTATCTCGCGGCTAATGATGCGCTTAGAATGGATATTGCATCTAATGGCGCACTTATAAGCGAATTTCAGCCCGATTACCCTGTTTTTAAATCAAATTTTATGGTTAGAAATCGTTTGATTTCGGGACTTTGTTTAGGTACCATCGTAGTCGAAGCTGGTAGAAAAAGTGGTGCGCTTATAACCGTTGACCACGCACTTGAACAGGGAAGGGACATCTTTGTTATTCCCGGTGACCTTTCGTCAGAAAGATACGTTGGTTCGAACCGACTTATTCGTGATGGAGCAAAGGTTACTACATCACCCCTCGACGTTTTAGAGGAATACACACATATTTATCCTCACAAGATAAATATTATGGGTTGCAGTGAAATGCTTAAAGGCGAAATGAATGATGAACCCATATTTTTTGACGAGGATAATCGCGAAGGCGAAAAGAAACAAAAAGTTACTGCCCAGCCCAAAAATGTTACGAAAAAAGCTCAAATTGAATCCGAAAAAATCGATGAAATTACAGAATTTGAACCCGACAAATCGGTCGATAATTTATCAGACAATGCTAAGAAATTGTATTTTGCGTTTGATAAAACTGTGATGCTCTTTGACGAATTGGTCGAAAAGAGCGGACTGTCGGTTTCGAATGCGCTTTCGGCCGCAACAGAGCTCGAAATAATGGGAATTGTTCAAGCTATGGCGGGCGAAAGATATAAGGTTTGTTTATAATTTAAGTTTAATATATAAAAATTCAAGGGGGACTAAAAGTGTCCAAATTAGTTATCGTTGAGTCGCCTGCAAAGGCAAAAACAATAAAGAAATACTTGGGCTCAGGTTACGAGGTTGTTGCTTCAAATGGCCACGTTCGTGACCTTCCAAAGTCGAAAATCGGTATTGACGTTGACCACGGATTTAAGCCGCAGTACGTTAATATCGATTCAAAGGGCGATTTGATTAAAAAGCTCAAGCAAAAAGCATCCGAATCGGAATCGGTTTATCTCGCAACCGACCCGGACCGCGAGGGAGAAGCAATTTCGTGGCATTTGGCGCAGATGCTAGCGCTGAATGTGGATAGCGAAAATCGTGTTACCTTTAACGAAATTACTAAAACCGGTGTCACCGAGGGTATGGCCGCACCGAGAAAGATTGACATTGACCTGGTTGATGCTCAGCAGGCACGTCGTGTTCTCGACCGTCTTGTAGGATACAAGCTCAGCCCGTTTTTATGGAAAAAGGTCAGACGCGGCCTTTCTGCCGGACGAGTTCAGTCGGTAGCGGTAAAAATTATTGTTGATAGAGAACGCGAAATCAGAGCGTTTGTACCCGAAGAATACTGGACAATCGACGCCAAATTATGCAAAAAAGGCGATACAAAGGCGTTCGATTCCAAATTCTATGGTACCGCAACCGAAAAAATTGATATTCATAACGAGAAGGAAGCTAACGAAATTTTCGACGCAGTAAAGGATGCGGAATTCACCGTCGCATCAATCAAAAAGGGCGTCAGAACTCGTAAGCCCGCGCCTCCGTTTATTACCTCGACCATGCAGCAGGAAGCTTCTCGTAAGCTTGGTTTCACTGCTCAGAGAACAATGCGTGCGGCACAAACTCTTTACGAAGGTGTCGATGTTAATGAACTTGGCACAACAGGTCTCATTACCTATATGAGAACCGACTCGTTCAGAATTTCCGAAGAAGCTCGCAGTGCCGCCGAGGACTACATTTTGTCCGCTTACGGCGAAAAGTATTTGCCGAAAAAGAGAACCTATTATAAATCGAAATCAAGCGCTCAGGACGCTCACGAAGCAATTCGCCCGACCATCCCGTCACTTACACCTGACAAGGTAAAGGGTGTGCTCACCGCCGACCAGCATAAGCTGTATAAGCTTATTTGGGAGAGATTTATTGCAAGCTTGATGTCGCCTTGTTTACAGGATACTGTCAACGTTGATATATATGCAGGCAAGTACCTCTTTAAATCGAGCGGCTATCTCGTAAAATTTGATGGATTTACAGTGCTTTATGAGGAAGGCAAGGACGAGGAAGAAAGTGACCAGAAGTCACTTCCGAAGCTTATCGAAAATGAACTCTTGAAGCTCAAGAAGATTACGCCGAATCAGCATTTTACTCAGCCACCGATGAGATACACCGAAGCAACCCTCATCAAGGAACTGGAAGAAAAGAAGATAGGTCGTCCGAGTACTTACGCGCCGATTATCTCGACCGTTTTACAGCGCGAATACGTTATTCGTGAAAAGGGTAAAAAGACCATTATGCCTACTCAGCTTGGCGAAATCATCACCGAGCTTATGGAGGATAATTTCTCAAACATTATTGATATGCAGTTTACCGCAAAGATGGAGGATGAACTTGATAGAATCGAAGCCGGAGATGTCGAATGGGTATCCGTACTCGAAAACTTCTATGGTCGTTTCAGCACCACTCTTTCAAAAGCGGAAAAGAAACTTGACGGTACAAAGATTAAAGTACCTGACGTTGAGTCGGATGTCGTTTGTGACAAGTGCGGTAAAAAGATGGTTGTTAAATCGGGACGATTTGGCAAATTCCTTGCTTGTCCCGGCTATCCCCAGTGTAAGAATACAAAGCCGATTGTTACAGAAATGCCCGGTTCATGTCCCAAATGTGGAGCTAAGATTTTACAGCTTAAATCAAAGTCAGGACATAAATTTTTTGGTTGCGAAACTGGTAAATCCTGTGGCTTTATGACCTGGGACGAACCGACAGCCGAAAACTGCCCGAATTGTGGCAAAACATTGTTCAAAAAGAGCGGAAAGCTTTATTGTGCTATCGAAAACTGCGGATTCGAAAAGGAAAAGCAGCGCAGAGGCCGTAAAGCTAAATCAGAGGAAAATAATGAAGGTTAAAGTAATTGGAGCCGGACTTGCGGGTTGCGAGGCGGCTTATGCCCTTGCAACAAGGGGAGTAAAGGTCGATTTATACGAAATGAAACCTTTGCGAAGGTCACCTGCACATCACATCGACGGCTTTGCCGAGCTTGTCTGTTCAAATTCGTTAAAGGCGGCTCGTATTGACTCGTCGGCAGGACTTCTAAAGGAAGAAATGCGTCGACTCGGCTCAATTTCGATGATTGCAGCCGAAAGGTCTAGTGTAGCTGCTGGTGGTGCATTAGCGGTTGACCGCGATACTTTTTCTCAAATTATTACCGAGGAGATAAAAAATCATCCCAATATTACCGTGCATTACGAAGAAGTTGGCGAAATCAACCCCGATGAGATTACGATTGTTTGCTCGGGACCTCTCACCGATGGACCGCTTGCCGAAATGATTAAGCAGCTCACCGATAGCGATAATTTAAGCTTTTTTGACGCGGCAGCTCCAATTGTCACGGCTGAAAGTATTGATATGTCACGCGCATTTTGTGCATCACGTTATGACAAAGGTGGCGACGATTATATCAACTGCCCGATGAACAAGGCGGAATATGAAGCGTTTTATGATGCTTTAATGAGCGCCGAAAGGGCACCGCAAAAGGACTTTGACGTAAACGGCCGTGTGTATGAGGGATGTATGCCAATCGAAATTATGGCGCAAAGAGGCGCAGATACCATGCGCTTTGGCCCCTTAAAACCGGTTGGTTTACGCGACCCGTCCACAGGTCATCGTCCGTGGGCGAATTTACAACTTAGGCGCGAGAATAAAGAGGATACTCTGTTTAATCTTGTCGGATTTCAGACTAATTTAAAATTCGCGGAGCAAAAGCGAGTATTTTCAATGATTCCCGCCTTGGCAAATGCCGAATTTGTGCGATACGGAGTAATGCACAGAAATTCGTTTATAAATTCACCTAAGTTGCTTAATAAAGACCAGTCGTTAAAGAAATATCCAAATGTCTATTTTGCCGGTCAGATTACCGGAGTAGAAGGGTATATGGAATCGGCATCGTCGGGTATTTTAGCAGGGATAAACGTATATCTCCGATTAAAAGGAGAAAAATCATTATCATTATCGAATTATACTATGCTGGGCGCTTTAAACGGTTATATCACCGATGAAAGCGTAAAGGACTTTCAGCCGATGGGAGCTAATTTTGGCGTACTACCTCCCATTGAACCGCACATAAGAGATAAAAAGGAAAGATATTCAGCCCTTTCCAATCGTTCTCTTTTGTGGTATGATAACCTAATGATAAAGTAATAGGAGAAAATAAAATGAAACTGATTGTTGATGCTTTCGGCGGAGATAATGCACCTCTCGAAATAATAAAGGGTTGCCAATTAGCCGTAAAAGAATACGGATACGAAATTGTTCTCGTCGGTGATGAGGATAAAATTCGTGCATGCGCTAATGAAAACAATGTTTCTCTTCAAAATATGGAGATTGCTCATGCTCCGAATACGATTTCTATGGAGGACCACCCCGATTGCATTTTAAAGGAAAAAAAGGATAGCTCAATGGCAAAGGGTATGCAGCTTCTCGCTTCCGATGAAGGAGATGCCTTTGTAACTGCCGGAAGTACAGGTGCTGCCGTAATTGGCTCAACCTTTCTGGTAAAGAGAATAAAGGGTGTAAAACGTGCCGCACTTGCAGCTATTTGGCCGAATGATGCAGGCGGTAGCTTTATGGTACTTGACGTTGGAGCTAATGTTGAGTGTCGTCCCGAGGTGCTCGGTCAGTTTGGACTCATGGGCTCGGAATATATGAAAAAGTTTTTAAATATCGAAAATCCGAGGGTTGCTTTGCTTAACGTAGGCACCGAAGATACAAAGGGCGGTGACCTTCAAAAAGCCGCTTTTGCAATATTAAAGGATTTGCCTATTAACTTCATTGGAAACGTCGAAGCAAGAGACCTATTATTTGGTGCTGCTGACGTAGTTGTCTGTGACGGTTTTTCTGGTAATGTTTTGCTCAAATCAACCGAAGGCGTTGCTCAATTTATGATGAAGAATTTAAAGAGCGCACTTTATAAGAATTTAAAGACAAAGCTTGCTGCGCTGGTACTCAAAGGATCGTTAAAAGAATTTAAGTCGAAGCTTGATTATACCGAGATTGGCGGAGCTCCGCTTATGGGAATTTCAAAGCCGGTTATAAAGGCGCACGGCAACTCAAAGGCAAAGGCATTCAAAAATGCTCTTGCACAGGCGGCTGCTTATGCAGAAGGCGGCTCAATTTCAAGAATAGCGGATGCTGTTAAAAAGGAGAAAAACACCGATAATGAATAAACTGGAAGAAAAAATTAAATATTCTTTCAATAACATAAAGTTGCTTGAACGTGCACTTTCGCATTCATCGTATGCAAACGAGAATAAGTTAAAGGGCGGCTCAAACGAGCGTCTCGAATTTCTCGGAGATGCGGTGCTGTCTATCGTTGTTTCGGAGCATATTTTTAAGCACTATTCTCATCTGCCCGAAGGTGACCTGACACGAATCAGAGCGTCGCTTGTGTGCGAAAAGGCACTTTCCGGCTTCGCGGAGGAGATTGGGCTTGGTGACGCGCTTTTACTTGGTCGCGGAGAACAGCTAAACGGCGGACGAAAGAGACCGTCAATTCTCTGTGATGCTTTTGAAGCAGTTATTGCCGCAATCTATCTTGATGGCGGAATTGAACCTGCGTCAAAGTTTATTTTACAATTTGTCGAACGCGAACTAAAAAATCATAATAAGGGCGTGTTCATTGACTATAAAACCACTTTACAAGAGGTTATTCAAAAGAATCCGGAGGAGAGAGTCGAGTACGTACTCATTGATGAGTCGGGACCCGATCATAACAAGTCTTTTACTGTCGATGTAATGCTTAATTCTAACCGAATTGGTCACGGCGTCGGTCGTTCTAAAAAAGAGGCCGAACAGCTTGCGGCAAAGGAAGCGTTAGAGCTTATGGGCGAATAATATGGCACATTCTAATATTTCAATTTTTGTGCCGCATATCGGATGCCCGTGTAAATGTAGTTTTTGCAATCAATTTTCGATTACAAGTCAGCATTACTCACCTAAACCCGATGATGTTGACAAAGCCGTTTCGGATGCACTGCAATCCAAGAGATATAATGCCAAAGAAACCGAAATCGCCTTTTTTGGCGGCAGCTTTACCGCGATTGACCGCGAATATATGACCGATCTTTTATCAGCGGCAAAGAGGCATATTGATAATGGCAAGGTCTCGGGAATAAGAATTTCAACCCGTCCCGATTGCATTGATAATGAAATTCTCGATGTTTTAAAGAGATTTGGTGTTACTGCAATCGAGCTTGGCGCACAAAGTATGAATGATGAGGTTCTCGTTATGAATAACAGAGGGCATAGCGCAGCTGATGTGTATAAAGCGTCGGTACTTATTAAGGAGTACGGCTTTGAACTAGGACTTCAAATGATGACGGGACTTTACGGCGACGATAATGATGGTGCTGTTTTTACCGCTAATGAATTCGTTAAGCTCGAACCCAAAACAGTCCGTATCTATCCGACAATCGTACTCAATGATACCTACCTTGCCGAAAAGTACAGAATTGGTGAATACATCCCTCAAACAGTAGGTGAGGCGGTCGGCTTGTGTACACGGCTGATACCAATTTTTGAAAACGCAGGGATTAATATAATTCGCCTAGGTTTACATACCATTGACACCGATGAATATGTCGCAGGGCCATGGCATCCTGCATTTAGTGAACTGTGCGAAAACGAAATTTACAGAAACATTATTTTATCGAAACTGAATGAAAAGGGAAACTATATTATTTCGGTTGCCCGTGGCGAAATTTCAAAAGCGATTGGTCAAAAGCGGTCAAATATTGACTTTTTTGAGTCGCTTGGATATGAGATAAATATAAAAGAGGATAATAACATTTACCCGAGAAGCGTTAAAATAGAAAGGGAGTGAATAGTATGAGACTAAAATCAATCGAAATTCAGGGCTTTAAATCCTTCGCGGATAAGACGGTTCTCAATTTCGGTAAGGGAATAACAGCGGTTGTAGGTCCTAACGGAAGCGGAAAGAGTAATATTTCCGACGCTGTTCGCTGGGTACTGGGTGAACAGTCGAATAAAACCCTTCGCGGACTCAAAATGGAGGACGTTATTTTCGGTGGTACTGCCGCCAGAAAGCCGCTTGGTTTTGCCGAAGTTACCCTTGTAATTGATAATACAAAGAGACAGCTTGAATGTGACACCGACGAGGTGCTCATCACCCGACGCTATTACCGTTCGGGCGAAAGTGAATACAGAATCAATAATGCCGGAGTACGACTTCGTGATATTCACGAATTATTTATGGATACCGGTCTCGGTCGAGATGGCTATTCAATGATCGCTCAGGGTAAAATTGACGATATTATTGGAACAAAAAGTTCATCCGAACGTCGCGACATTTTCGAGGAGGCGGCTGGAATTTCACGCTATCGTTATCGTAAAATCGAGGCAGAGAGAAAGCTTGCCGCAGCTGATGAGAACTATCTGCGACTAAAGGACATACTTTTAGAATTAGAGGGTCGCGTAGGACCTCTCGAGGAGCAGAGTAAAAAGGCCGAAAAATTCCTTGAATTATCAAAGGAACAGGAAGAATTGCAAATCGGCGTTTGGCTCCACTCATTAGCCCGTTACAAGGATGTTTTGCGCGAACACGAGAATAAAATTACCCTTGCTCGTGCTCAGTATGACGATATTTATGACAAAACTGCCGAAACGGATAAAAGGCTTCAGCAGCTTGCCGAGTGTTCACAGCAGCTTATTGTAAATATAGATGAAGCGCATCGTTCATCCTCCGAAGCAGAGGAGCAGGCGGCTCGAATCGAAGGTGATATTGCCGTTAAGCGTAATACCATCGAGCATAATAATGAAACGATTTTGCGTATTTCAAAGGATATTGAGTCGATAAAATCAGGCGATAATGAATTTGTTGCCGAGCTTGAAATTAAAAGGGCTCAAATCGATGAAAAGAATAACGAAATCGAAAAGGTTAACGTTCAGTTTAATGAGGTTCAAGGTCAGTTGCTCGGTCTCGTTAGCGAGAGCGATAGCTTTTCGCAAAAAATTGACGGGCTTAACCACGAACTGAATGTACTTACAGCCAAAAATAGCGAACTGAAAATTAAGCTTACAACGGCAAAAACATCGTCAGAAGGTATGGGTTCGCGCGTTTCTGACATCGATGCATTTGTTAATGAAAAACAAGAATTCATCATCGAGCTAGATAAGGAATTGTCGGTGCTTGATAATGATTTGAAGCATTGTGACGAAACTGTTAGTGAATGTAATAATTCCATTAACGGTTGCGAAATGCTTGTATCAAAGCGTAGAGAAAAGTTTGATGCAATAAAGCAAAATATCGACCGACTCACTCTCGAAGAAGCCGAAAAGAGAAACAAGGCCCAAATGATTGAGGACCTTGAAAAGAATATGGAAGGCTTCGCCTATTCGGTAAAAACTGTTATGGCTTGTGCCGACCGAAACGAACTTCACGGAATTCACGGCACGGTTTATAAGCTGTTTAATGTGGATAACAAGTATTCGGTTGCTATCGAAGCAGCGCTCGGAAACTCTATTCAGAATATCGTAGTTTCGACCGAAAATGATGCAAAAACAGCCATCAATTACCTCAAAGCGACAAAGAGTGGACGTGCAACCTTCCTGCCGTTAACATCGGTTAGACCGCGTCACTTTAAGCATGGTGGAGTTGACGAATGTCCGGGCTATATTGGACTCGCAAACGAGCTTATTTCGTGCGATAAACAGTATGATGTTATCGCATCTTCACTTTTGGGTGAAATTGTCGTAGCCGAGGATATTGACAACGCAATCGCGATTGCCCGAAAGTACGGCTATAATTTCAAAATTGTTACCCTCGACGGCCAGATTGTTAATACCGGTGGCTCGATGACGGGTGGCTCGTTGTCAAAGAATGCGGGTATTTTGAGCCGTAGCGGCGAAATTGTAAAGCTTCGTGAAGCGGCGGATAAAATTCTCACTCAAATCGAGAGCGAAAATGTTTCTCTTAAATCGGTTAGAGAAGCTATTGCTTCGCTTGATGCCGAGTTGCTTTCTGCAAGGGGAGAGCTTACCACTGCGAATGAGGATAAAATCAGAGTCCTCAGCGAAATTCGCCGAGTATCCGAGCAAAAGGATGTGCATTTAAGCGATATTAAGAAGCTGAATGCCGAGAAGGAATTGCTGATAAGCAGAATTACCGAGCTTTCAAATATTGAAAAATCGGCTAGCAATGAAATCGGCGAAAATGATAACAGGATCTCTGTTCTCACTACCGAGCTGAATACTCTCACCGGTGGACGTGATGCTACCTCTCAGCAGAGAGAAATTTTGAGCGCAAAGGCAGCCGAAATTTCAGCCACTTCATTTACTCTTAAGAAGGAAGTTGAAATGCTCAAGACATCTGTATTGGAAATCGAAATGCGCATGAGCGGTCAGTCAAAGCGTGCTGATGAAATGCAGATTGAGATTGACAATATCACCAAGCAGAATGTAAATATTGAGGTTATCATTTCTGACCTTGTCGACCAAACTGCCGCTTTACGCGAACGTTCAAAGCAGGCACTTTTATCAATAGAGCAGTACAATAATGAACGTGACGAGGCTGAAAAAGAGATTAACAATCTCCGTAAGAGCGAGAGAGAGAGTCTTTCTGACAGAGAGAAATTGAGCGGTGAACTCGCTCGACTCGAGGAAAGAAAATCGGCTATGGTTCGCGATTATGACGATACCATTCGCAAGCTTTATGACGAATACGGACTCACTAGAACCGAGGCCGAGTCACGCGGAATCGTTATCGAAGATATTTCGACGGCTAACAAGCGACTTTCTGAACTTAAAAATAAGATTAAGTCGCTTGGTAGCGTAAACGTTTCGGCAATCGAGGAGTATAAAGAGGTTAAGGAACGCTATGAATTCCTTACTGAACAGCTCGCCGACGTTGAAAATTCGAGAACCGAACTTAATAAGCTTATCAATCAGCTTACAGGAAAGATGCAGACACTTTTCGTTCATAGATTTAATGAAATCAACAAGCATTTTTCAATCGTATTTGCCGAACTTTTCGGCGGCGGAACAGCTGAATTGAAGTTGAGCGATCCCGACAACGTTCTCGAATCGGGAATTGAAATTATCGTTCAGCCGCCCGGAAAGAATATTTCGATTATCGAACAGCTTTCAGGCGGAGAAAAGGCACTCATTGCCATTTCAATTTATTTTGCGATAATGAAGGTAAATCCACCTCCGTTCTGTATTCTCGACGAGGTTGATGCGGCGCTTGACGACGTCAACGTTGTCCGTTTCGCCGAGTATTTGAGACGAATGAGCGACGCTACACAGTATATCGTTGTCACCCATAGACGCGGTTCTATGGAGGAAGCAGATATGCTTTATGGCGTTACCATGCAGGAAAAGGGTATTTCAAAACTGCTTGAACTCAACGTATCTGAGATTGAGCATCAAATGAGATTAGATAATTAGGAGAAACAATGGGATTTTTTAAGAAAATCAGCGACGGACTGAAAAAAACACGCGATTCATTTATGGGAGCTTTGGGCTCGGTTATCAACAGCTTTACTAAAATTGACGAGGAGCTGTTTGAGGAGCTTGAGGAAATTCTCATTATGTCGGATATTGGCGTTTCTACCGCTCAAAAAATTTGCGCAGAGCTTCGCGTGAGAGTGAAAAAAGATGGTGTCACCGACCCACAACTTATCAAAGGGATTATCAAGGACATCGTTTCCGAAACAGTTTCTGGTGACGTTGAACTTAAACTCACCACAAAGCCGTCGGTAATCATCGTTATCGGTGTAAACGGCGCAGGTAAAACCACCACCATTGGTAAGATGGCGTTGCAACTCAAAAATCAGGGTAAAAGCGTAATTCTCGGTGCGGCTGATACATTCCGTGCAGCTGCTATTGATCAGCTTGGCGTATGGGCAGAGAGGGCCGGTGTGCCAATGATTAGCAACGCTGAGGGAAGCGATCCGGCATCGGTTGTATTTGACAC
>JAFOCB010000198.1 GCA_017381515.1 Clostridia bacterium
GCTGACTTTTTAGATTTATTTATGCCGGTTGCAACCGAAATGATACCCAAACCCCTTCAAAAACACAAAAATAGTGCTAAAATTTCGTCATTTTGCACAAAATGGGTGTTGCAATTTGTCGCTACTTATGAAAAAGGTAGAAAATGCGATAAAACAGGGAAAAAATGAAAAAAATCTTGCAAATAAATCCTTGGTATGATATTATATTCAAGCACGCGTCTGAAAATATGCGTGCAGATATGCGATGATGCGGGAGGTGGCCGACCTCTGAGTTGGGAAATTTCCGCGGAGTATGTCCGATTTTTAAACCGGGCGATTAAAAAAACTTCACTGTTGAATTCGCTATTCCGGATTTGTTGGTCAAAAGCTATGGTATTCCAGAGGTACTTGACCGCCTAAGGACAAGTCCGGTTTTAAAACGAAAATGGTTGAAACACCCGGAGCGGTGTAAAGAAGTTTTAGAATCCTGCCCACCTATTAAATAAGGAGGCGAAATTCAAATGGCAAAGGAAAAAATCAGAATCAGACTGAAGAGCTACGATCACAAGCTTATCGATCAGTCAGCGGAAAAGATTGTTGAAACCGCAAAGCGCACCGGCGCAAGAGTTTCGGGACCCGTTCCGCTTCCCACTGACAGAGAGATCGTTACCATTCTCCGTGCTGTCCATAAATACAAGGATAGCCGCGAACAGTTTGAAACACGCACACACAAAAGGCTTATCGACATTCTCAGACCTTCAAACAAGACCGTTGAAGCTCTGATGAGTCTTGAGCTCCCTGCCGGCGTTGAAATCGAGATTAAGCTTTAATCGATTTTTCGCGGGTAAGGTCATGTTGGCGAAATGCCAACCAATAACCTATTAAGGAGGAAATAAACATGAAAAAAGGAATCATTGGAAAAAAGCTTGGCATGACTCAGGTTTTTGACCAGAACGGCAACGTTATCCCTGTTACCGTAATCGAAGCAGGTCCTTGTCTCGTAACATTCAAGAAGACTGCTGAAAACGACGGCTACGATGCTGTTCAGCTCGGTTACGGCGAAATCAAAGCTAACAAGGTAACCAAACCGCTCAAAGGACATTTTGACAAGAACGATGTTGCTCCCAAGCGCGTACTCAAAGAGTTCAGACTCGATGATACATCAGCTCTCAACATCGGCGATCTTGTAAAAGCTGACGTATTTGCCGAAGGCGAATCGGTTGACGTAGTTGGCCGCAGCAAAGGTAAGGGCTACGCAGGCGTAATCAAGCGCCACGGTTTCCACAGACTTAAGATGTCTCACGGTACCGGTCCGGTAGCACGTCACGGCGGATCATTGGGCGCTTGCTCAACTCCGTCCAGAGTTTACAAGAACAAAAAGATGGCAGGCCACATGGGTGCTGTCCGTGTCACAGTCCAGAATCTGGCTGTTGTCAAGGTTGACGCAGAAAAGAATATCCTCGCAGTTAAGGGTGCAATCCCCGGACCTAAGGGCGGATATGTATTTGTCTCTGACAGCGTCAAGACGAAGTAAGAAAGGAGAGTTGACTAATGCCTAATCTTAATATTGTAGATATGACCGGCAAAAAGGTCGGCGATATTGAACTTGCCGACGGCGTTTTCGGCATCGAGCCCAATACAGCCGTTATGCACATGGCTGTTATTAGCTACTTGGCTAATCAGCGTCAGGGTACACAGTCTACTCTGACACGTTCTGAGGTTTCCGGCGGCGGCAGAAAGCCCTGGCGCCAGAAAGGAACCGGTCACGCAAGACAGGGCTCCATCAGAGCTCCTCAGTGGTACCACGGCGGTATCGCCCTCGGACCCAAGCCCCGTGACTACGGCTTCACCCTCAACAAGAAGGAACGCAAGCTTGCTATCAAGTCTGCTCTGTCCAGCAAGGTCGTTGATAACGCAGTTATCGTACTCGACTCAATGGCAGTTGATTCTTTCAAGACAAAGGTTGTTGTTAATTGCCTGAACGCTATCGGCGCAGGTAAGAAGACACTCATTGTTCTCCCCGAAATGAACAAGTTCGCTATCAAGAGCGCAGCTAACATCCCGGGAACAAAGACCGCACAGGTTAACACAATTAACACATACGACATCCTCAACGCTGACACAGTAGTTATCGTTAAGGACGCCGTTAAGAAGATCGAGGAGGTGTATGCATAATGAAACTCGCATCTGAAATCATTATTGCTCCGGTAATCACCGAAAAGAGCATGGCAGGCAGTGACATGAAGAAATACACCTTCAAGGTTGCCAAAGACGCTACCAAGATTGACATCGCAAATGCAGTTGCAGAGCTTTTCAAGGTAAAGGTAGCAAAGGTTAACACAATTAACGTACGCGGACATTTCCGCCGTTATGGCCGTTTCGAAGGCAAGACTGCTTCTTGGAAAAAGGCCGTTGTTACCCTCACCGCAGATTCAAAGCCGATCGAGTTCTTCGAAGGCATGATGTAATTTCTTACATTATATAGTTAGAAATTATCAATAATCGCAATGTATGGGGAAAAGGCAATCCCCGCTAAGCTATTATTTAAGGAGTGAAAACCGAAATGCCAATTAAACATTATAAACCGACTACTCCCGGTAGACGTGGAATGACGGTTATGGATTATTCCGGTCTTTCAAAGGTTGCTCCTGAAAAAAGCCTTCTTGCTCCACTCGACAAAAAGGCAGGACGCAACAGCTACGGTAGAATCACAGTAAGACACCGTGGCGGCGGCAACCGTAGAAAGTATCGTATAATTGATTTCAAGCGCAACAAGTTTGATATCGCTGCAACAGTAGTTACTCTCGAGTACGATCCTAACCGCAGCGCTTTCATCGCTCTTGTTGAATATGAGGACGGCGAAAAGAGATACATCATCGCTCCCGTTGGCCTCAAGGTCGGAGACAAGGTAATCAGCAGCACAACCGCTGATATTAAGCCGGGCAACGCACTTCCGCTTGCTAACATTCCGACAGGTACCTTTATTCACAACGTTGAGCTTTATCCCGGAAAGGGTGCACAGCTTGCTCGTTCAGCAGGAAACCAGGCTCAGCTTATGGCAAAAGAGGGCGGCAAAGCCCTTCTCAGACTCCCGTCGGGCGAACTTCGCTATGTACCGGTAAACTGTATGGCTTCAATCGGTCAGGTTTCAAATCCTGAACACGAGAACGTTAATTACGGTAAAGCTGGACGCAAGCGCCACATGGGATGGAGACCTACCGTACGTGGTTCTGTAATGAACCCCTGTGACCACCCGCACGGTGGTGGTGAAGGTAAGTCACCGATTGGACGTCCGGGTCCTGTTACCCCGTGGGGTAAACCGACACTCGGATACAAGACCCGCAAAAAGCACAAGGCTTCCGATAAGTTTATTGCGAAGCGTCGTACTAAATAGTAGAGAGAGGAGCTAAGAATTATGGGAAGAAGCGTTAAAAAAGGACCATACGTACAGCCTGTACTTTTAAAGAGAGTACTTCAGATGAACGAAGCTGGCGAAAAGCGCGTTCTCAAAACATGGAGCCGCTCGTCTACTATTTTCCCTGACTTTGTAGGTCACACATTTGCAGTACACGACGGCCGTAAGCATGTTCCGGTATATGTTACCGAAGACATGGTAGGTCACAAGCTCGGTGAATTTGCTCCGACCAGAACCTTCAAGGGTCACGCCGGATCAAAGACATCAGGCAAGTAATAACACCAGCCGAAAGGAGAGTTAACTATGGAATCAAGAGCTACGGTAAAATTTATCCGCATCTCACCCCGCAAGGTTCAGATTGTATTGGATTTGATCCGCAATCAGCCTGCAGAAAAGGCCATGGCTATTCTCAAGCACACACCCAAGGCTGCGTGTGAACCGCTTGAGAAGCTGCTTAAATCAGCTATGGCAAACGCCGAAAACAACCACAACATGGACGTTTCAAAGCTTTATGTTGCTGAATGTTTGGCTTGCCCCGGACCGATTCTTAAGAGAATCCGTCCTCGTGCACACGGACGTGCATACCATATTTACAAGAGAACTTCACATGTGACCCTGGTACTTAGGGAAGCAGAGTAATTGAGGAGGATTTAACATGGGACAGAAAGTTCATCCACACGGACTCCGTGTCGGCGTGATTAAAAACTGGGATTCTCGTTGGTTCGTGAAGGACGGCCAGTTTGGCGACACTCTTGTTGAGGATTACAACATCCGCAAGACCCTTAAGAAGCAGCTTTTTGCCGCTGGTGTTTCAAAGATTGAAATCGAGCGTGACGCTGCAAACAAGGTAAGACTTCACATCCACTGTGCAAAGCCCGGTATGATTATCGGCCGTAACGGTGCAGAAATAGACAAGCTCAAGGCTCAGTGTGAGCAGATGCTTGGTAAGTCTGTTAACATCAACATTGTTGAGATTAAGAATCCTGACGTAAATGCTCAGCTCGTTGCTGAAAATATCGCTGCTCAGCTCGAAAAGCGTATATCTTTCCGCCGCGCTATGAAGCAGTGCATGGGACGTGCAATGCGTCTTGGCGCTATGGGTATAAAGACTCAGGTATCAGGACGTCTCGGCGGCGCAGAAATCGCCCGTAGCGAGACATATCATGAAGGAACCATTCCGCTTCAGACAATCCGTGCCGACATCGACTACGGTTTCGCAGAAGCAAGCACAACCTACGGCCGTCTCGGCGTAAAGGTTTGGATCTATTCCGGCGAGGTTCTTCATGACAATCGTAAGAGCCGCAAGGAAGGAGGAGCCCGCTAATGTTAATGCCTAAGAGAGTAAAGTACCGCAGAGTACAGAGAGGTCGTTTGACCGGTAAGGCTATGCGTGGTAACTTCGTTTCTAATGGTGAATTTGGCTTGCAGGCACTCGAACCGGCATGGATTACCGCTAACCAGATCGAAGCAGCTCGTATTGCTATGACCCGTTACATCAAGCGTGGCGGTCAGGTTTGGATTAAGGTATTCCCTGATAAGCCGATTACCGAAAAGCCGGCTGAAACCCGAATGGGTTCAGGTAAAGGTTCACCTGAGTATTGGGTAGCAGTTGTAAAGCCCGGTCGAGTAATGTTCGAAATTGCGGGCGTATCAAAGGAAGTTGCACAGGAAGCTATGCGTCTTGCTGCTAACAAGCTGCCTATCAAATGCAAATTTATTACAAAAGAGGATGGTGAGCAGTAATGAAGGCAAAAGAGTTCAGAGAACTGACTGAGGTTGAACTTCAAGAGA
>JAFOCB010000199.1 GCA_017381515.1 Clostridia bacterium
TTCCGACAGAGCTGCAATAATTGTTTTAGCCATTGTGTCTGCATTTCTGTTGGGCATTTTAATTGCTATGTAATATCTTGTTCGCCTTTCTGCCAGCGTTGCAAAACAAACCTTAGATTCACCCCTACCGGACACCACCGTGTCGGCCTCCCAATGCCCAAATTCTTGACGTTTATATACGCTTTTGTCTCATTTCCGAATAGTTTTGCCAAGGTTGAATTTGCCTCTTGTTTCTTTCTTGCCTCTACTTTCACCTTTTCTTCGTAACACTTTTAAATTTACATCAATATATTTCTCATATATCCATCTGTAAATTGTTCTGACAGAAGGCATAGCTAATTCACATGGTGTATTAGCTATTCGCTCCGGTGACCAAGTTTGTAGTAATTTCTCTTTGATATAGTCTAACTTCGCTGGGTCTTGAAACATGCCTCTATGACAATATGATCGCCTAAGAAGATATTTCTTTTGTGCGGTATATGGATAATATGTAGGTATGTCGTACATGTGAGTGCGATTCCTTTTAAGCTCACGTGATACTGTACTGACATTCCTTCCTATTAACTCTGCGATTTTGCGATAACTATATCCTTTTAGATAATATTCTCGTAGACAGCAACGTTCTTCTATGGTAAGATGGGTGTAGTTCATACGGATTCTCCTTTGGTGTTTATTGTGTGGTAACTCTATTCTACCAGAGATTCGTATGAACTTCTATTTTTTTATTAAAGTGTTTCACTTGATAGTATAACTCACCGTTATACAAAAAAAGCTTCTGCAAATGCAGAAGCTTTTTTCAATTCAAATTATTACAGCCAATCCTCAGCCGTTTCGATTCCGTCGATTATAGTCTGTGTGCCGGATGAGGTCGAGTCGCTCGGTGTTGAGCTTGTATTTTCGTCAACACTCGGTGTGCTACTTTCGGAACTGGTTCCCGAGGTAACATTTGATGAGCTGTCGTCACTTGACGATGATTCAAACGGCCCTTTTATTTGCGATGAAGTTTCCTTATCGCCGCTTCCCTGAATAACGGTTGTCGGATTTTTATTAGTATCGATTACGGTTTCGTTACCATCCTTGTCGGTAATGGTGATTTCACCCGTCTCGTTATCAATTTCGACCTTGTCACCGTTATTGGTATCGGCAATAATCTCGCCATCCTCATCCTTTAAGATAATCTGGCTGGAAGCTGAATCGGTGTCGTCACCCGAGCATGAGCAAAGCACACCCATTAAGCAGAATACCGCCAACATAATTGCAACTATTTTCTTCATAATATCCCCCGATATGTAAAATTTATTTTTCGATAAATCGCTTATCGCCGAAAGAGATTCGTCGCTTATAAGGTGTCCGTCACTATTTGCTGTAACGTAGCCGCCACTTTTCAACGAGCTGATGGCGCGGCTGACACTCGGCTTTGAAAAGCCCATGTGTTCGCAAATATCAATCAAGCGGACATTCCCAATCTTTTTTTGATAAAACCAAGATGGTCTCAAGATACATTTCGCCTGATTCCTGCAAATGTATATTAAGACCTTCTTTTCTTATCAACTTATTATAAAATACCACATTGTTTCGCTTTTTTCAAGTTATTTGTCGGCTTTTGTCCCCGAGGTTTCAATTTCTTTCAGCTCCGACAATGGCAAGCGGCAATAAATTCGTGTATTCTCGTAAATTATTCCTGCGAGCCAATCATTTATACAAGCGCCGTCAATTCGCCACTTCCAGTTGTCTCCAAGGGTGGATGGCTCGTTCATTCGTGCGTCACTTGGCAGTCCCATAAAATCCTGCATCATCATAATCGCGGTGTCGGCAGGACTTGCCCACGCGGTTTTCATCATTATCCAGTTAAAGCCCTCGTTATCGCTAACGTGCATATACTGACGGGCATATTCAACGTCGGTCGGTGCCGCCGTTTTTGTCCAGCCCATTATGGTATCGTTATCATGTGTACCCGTATAAACGACGCAGTTTTTATCGTATGAATGGGGTAGATAATCGCTCTCTTCCCTACTGTCAAAGGCAAACTGTAAAACCTTCATTCCGGGAAATCCCGAATCTTTAAGTAATTTTCGCACGTCCTCGGTCAAATAACCCAAATCCTCCGCGATAATTGGCAAATCACCGCAATTTTTCTTTATCGCGTTGAAAAGCTTCATGCCGGGACCCTTTTTCCAAACGCCATCAATGGCCGATTTTGCCTTGTAAGGAATGCAATAATATGCCTCAAAGCCGCGGAAATGATCGATTCGAAGGGTGTCAAATACCTTAAACGCGAATGAAATCCTCTTGCACCACCAGGAAAAGTCCTCCTTCTCCATTCGAGCCCAATTATAGAGCGGATTTCCCCATAGCTGACCGTCCTCGGAAAAAGCATCGGGCGGACAACCCGCAACTTCGGTGGGATTGCCGTCTTTATCAAGTAAAAATTGGTCGGGTCTCGACCAAACGTCAGCACTGTCAGCCGAAACATAAATGGGCATATCACCGATAATTTTCAGTCCCAGAGAATTGACGTATTCCTTTAAAGCGCTCCACTGCTTAAAGCACAGATACTGCTGCATTTTATAGAAGCCAATCGCGTTACTATACTTTTCGGTGGCATTTGCGATGCTTTCCTTATCGCGAAGTTTAAGTCCCTTTTCCCACGCGTTCCAGACGATTCCTTTATTGGCATCCTTTATCGCCATGAACAATGCATAATCGTCAAGCCAAAAGCTATTTTCCTCGCAAAAGTCTACATAGTCGGTGGGTAATTTTTTCTTAAATCGTGTATATGCCTTTTTCAGCACCTTGTACCTGTTGTTATAAATAATCTCGTAATCAACCTTTGATGCATCGTTCCCCCAGTTGATTCTATCAAATTCCTCGGGCTTTAAGAGTCGGTCGTCAGCGAGCATATCAAGGTCGATGAAATACGGATTTATCGCAAAGGCGGAAAACGACTGATAAGGAGAATCTCCGTATGAGGTCGGGCAAATGGGCAAAATTTGCCAATATGATTGTCCCGCCTTTTTCAAAAAATCGGCAAATCGGTACGCTTCCTTTCCAAAAGTGCCGATTCCGTAACGTGACGGTAATGACGAAATATGCATCAGTATTCCGCTCGACCTCATATTATTCTCCCCTTTAATTTTTATTATCCTTTATCGGTATTATCCCTTTACTGCGCCTGCCATAACGCCCTTTATGATATGCTTCTGACAAACTGCATAGAAAATTATAATCGGAATAACGCTCAATACAATAAGTGCCATTGTTGCGCCAAGGTCAACCGCACCGTAGCTTCCCTGCAAGTACTGAATATGAATAGGTATGGTCATATACAGCTTTCTGTCAAGGACGAGGTACGGCAGCAAATAGTCGTTCCAAATCCACATTATTTCGAGTATTCCTACCGAAATAATTGTAGGTCTCATTATCGGCAGTACAACCTGGAAAAAGGTTCTGATCGGACCACATCCGTCGATACTTGCCGCTTCCTCAACCGAAAGTGGCATTGACTTTACAAAGCCACTGAACATAAATACCGCCAATCCTGCACCAAAGCCGAGGTAAATTATCGGTATGGTATAGGGTGTATTCAAATTCAGAGTATCCGCCGTTTTCGACAAGGTAAACATTACCATCTGGAATGGTACTACCATAGAAAATACGCAGAGGTAATAAACAACCTTGCAAATAAAATTATTGACACGGGATAAATACCATGCGCACATTGACGTACACAATAGTATCAGTATAGTTGATAAAATCGTGATTGTAAAGGAGTAAAATACCGAATTAAAAAACGGATAGTTACCAAAGGTTATTCCCTTTATATAATTATTAAATCCTGCAAAGGACATTGCATTCGGAAGCTGGAAGGTTGTCGAGTTTACGTATTCATTAAACTTAAACGAATTCATCAAAACGACTAAAACAGGAAGCACATAAATTACCGAAATCACAGAAAAGACAATAGTCAAAATGATATTTGACGGCTTATTCCTTTTATCAAGTGCAAAATCTTTTGATTTCATTGCTGTACCTCCCTCTTTCTAGTAAAGCGAAGCTGAATAAGTGCAATTACCGCAACTAAAACAAAGAACAGCACGGCCTTTGCCTGACCTACGCCTCGCCAATTTGCATTGGTATAGAACGTGTTATAAATATTCAGCGCAATCATTTCGGTTTGCTTAATTGCGCCATTTGCCGTAAAGGCAATCGGTGCCCCGTTTGTAAGAGCAAGATTCTGGTCAAATAATTTAAACGAATTGGTGAGTGTCAAAAAGGTGCAAATCGTGATTGAGGGCATTACAGTCGGTATGGTGATGTGTCGAAGTGTTTGCCATCCGTTTGCTCCATCAATTTTTGCCGCTTCGTTGAGTTCCTCGGGTACACTTTGCAGTCCCGCGATATAAATAATCATCATATATCCTATCTGCTGCCAAGCCATTAAAATTATGAGTCCCCAGAAACCGAAACGGCTATCGAGTACAATGCTCGTTCCGTAATTTCTCAAAATGCCGTCGAAAATCATTTGCCAAATATAGCCGAGAACGATACCGCCGATAAGGTTTGGCATAAAGAATACCGTTCTGAACGTATTTGACCCTCTGATTCCGCGTGTGAGCACATAAGCCACCATAAAGGCGAACAGGTTGATTACAACCACCGATACAACGGTGAAAAGAGCCGTGTACCAAAACGCATGGAAAAAGCCCTCGTCATTAAATGCCTTTATATAATTATCAAGACCGACCCATTTTGCATCACTGGTTGTTCTGAATGTACAAAACGATAGATATATACCTCTAATAAACGGATACAAAAAACCGATTATGAAGGCAGCAAGGGTCGGCAAAACGAATATCGGAAAATATGCTCTGAGAGGATTAAGTCTCTTTATTCTTTTTCTATCTTTCATAGTCGATTCTCCTATACCAAAGGGGACGGACGTTTCCGCCCGCCCCCTCAACTAAACATTAGTATTAGCCGTTTGCTTTCTTGTATTCTCTGGCCCAGCCGTCAACAAATGCCAATTTTACATCGTCCCAGCTTCCTGTGCCGGCAGCATACTGGGTAAGAGCAGCGCCTACACCGTTTTTCCAATCCTCCGAAGGAATGGTCGGGAAGTTCCATGAAACAGAGGTCTTGCCTGCTGTTACATAGTCATTAGCAATCTTAACGAGCGGATTTGAAGCTTCTTTTGCATTCTTGAACGGAATTACGAAGCCCATGTCGTTTGCAAGAGCAGATGTGCCTGCATCATCGGTAACTACCCACTTTAAGAAGTCGAGGGTTGCCTTGATGTCAGCTTCGTCTGCCTTGGCATTTACACACCAGTAGTTTTCGGAACCGGTGCAGAGGCCGAGATTTTCTTCGCCTTCAACTCCCATGTAGATGGGAAGCATGCCAAATTCGTCATCCTTGAGTCCTAAGCCGGTAGCTTCGTCATAAGCACATGAGCTGTATGCCCATGTACCATTCTGATAAAATACGGCCTTACCACTCTTGAACTCGGTTTCAGCGTCTGTACCTGTCTTTGATGCGAGTTCGGTGGGCTTGCAGGTTGCATAGTTGATATAAAGGTCCCAAATATTTTTGTAATTTTCGAGATAGGTGCCCTTTATAGCGTCTGTTTTGCCGATTCCGTCAGCAAGATATTCGTAGTAGATGGCCATGTTGGCAAGGTGAGTCTTAAATCTCCAGTCGGATGATGAATCCATACCTGCAGAAGTAAATGCACCGTCAACGCCGAGGTCAGACTTATGTGCCTGAATTTCGGAAACTACTGTTGAAAGAGCGCCAAAGTTGTTGAGCTTATCAATCGACTTAATTGTTGACCAATCAGCGTCAAAATACTTCTGAAGAATGGTCTTGTTATAAATGATACCGTATGTTTCGATAACATAAGCGATACCATAAACTTCACCATTTGCACCCTTGAGCGCGAAATCGTCACTCTTTAATTCCTTGTAAACGTCACTCTTTGAAAGGTCGTAGCAGTAATCCTGCCAGTTTGCGAGACCAACAGGTCCGTTAACCTGAAAGAGTGTGGGCGGGTCACTCTTATCCATCTCGGCTGTGAGAGTGGATTCGTATGTGCCCTCTGCTGCGGTTACAACCGTAGTTTTGATGCCGGTTGTTTCCTGATACTTTTTGGCAAGTGCCTGCCACTGCGCATCCTGCTCGGGCTTAAAGTTCAAATAGAACACCGAGCCGGCTTCTGCGGTTGAGTCGGTCGAGCCACATGAGGCAAAACACAACGCAACAAGCATTACTGCCAAAATCAATGATAGAATTCTACGCATAAATATAAGCCTCCTGACACTACTGCAATTTTTTTCGCAGTATGTATTATATTTCGTGGAGTCCTCTCTCCACATTGTTTTTTAACATATCTGTTTTATTTTTCCAATATTGTTTAAAACATTTGTTAAAATTTTACAAAGAGTGTACGCAGAATGGTCCACAGTGTACTAATTTGTCCACAAACCACGCACACTTGCTCTTGTTTTAAAACACAATTTTACTGCTTTTACAGGAATTTCTAGTAAGATTTCAAAAGCGAAGAAGTCGGGTTGACAAATAAAATGTTTGCTATAACCAAAACTATTATGGACTTATTTATTAAAAAATATTCGAATATTATTTATTCTTATTTGACATAGCGCATTTAATATGGTAAAATTTTTAATTATAAAAAA
>JAFOCB010000003.1 GCA_017381515.1 Clostridia bacterium
TGACAAGGGGTAAAATGTGTGTTATCATAATCAGCGTCGTTGAAAAAAAGAAAAATTTATTTGGAGGTAATCACAATGTCAACTTATATGCCAAACGCTGCGGCTATCGACCGCAAGTGGTATGTTATTGACGCCGCAGGTAAGCCGCTTGGCCGCGTTGCTGCTCAGGCCGCTGTTCTTCTCCGTGGAAAGCATAAGCCGGTATTCGTACCCCACGTTGATTGCGGTGATCATGTAATCATCATCAATGCTGCAGAAGCTATCCTCACCGGAAGCAAGCTTGACAAGAAGTACTACTATCGTCATTCGGGCTACATCGGCGGACTCAAAGCTACTCAGTACCGTACACTCATGGCTACAAAGCCGGAGCTTGCTATGGAACTCGCTGTAAAGGGTATGATTCCCGATACAACCATCGGACGTAAGGCATTCACTCGTCTTCGTGTATATGCTAATGCTGAGCATGAGCATGCTGCACAGAAGCCCGAAAATTTCGAATTTTAAGATAAGGAGGTAACTGATAATGTACGATTCAATCCCTTATTTCTACGGCACAGGTAGAAGAAAGAGCTCGGTTGCTCGTGTACGCGTTTACGCTAACGGCACAGGCAAAATCACCATCAACAATCGTGATATCGACGACTACTTTGGTCTCGAAACACTTAAACTCATCGTTCGTCAGCCGATGGAGCTGACCGGTACCTCCGGTAAGCTCGACATCATCTGCACAGTAGCAGGTGGCGGCGTTACAGGTCAGGCAGGTGCTATCCGTCACGGTGTAGCACGTGCTCTTCTCCAGTACGATGCAGAGCTTCGCGGCGAACTTAAAAAGGCCGGCTTCCTCACTCGCGATCCGCGTATGAAGGAAAGAAAGAAGTACGGACTCAAAGGCGCACGTCGTGCTCCCCAGTTCTCAAAGAGATAATCTGTTATCTTTCAAGAACATCAAAAACCCAGAAACCGCAACGGTTTCTGGGTTTTCTTTTTGATATAAAATCCATCTTGGTGCAAATCTGGTGCAAACTTTTTAAAACACCCTATGACAGCAAAAAGTCATAAGGTGTTTTTTGTATGAGTCGTATTAAAGCAAACGACAAATTGGAATTTGAGGCATTATGATTGCGTATTTTGGTCGAAATTGATACGCTGTATCAATCCAATAATTTGCCCCGAAAGGATGACCGTCAGAAGTGAGTAACCAATTCTGCTTATCGGAATATAGCTCAACGATAATGCAAGCACAGTAATATCACTAACAAGATATGCCCATTCAACTCTCATATGAAACACATGGGA
Organism: Clostridia bacterium; assembly: GCA_017381515.1. Taxonomy (GTDB): domain Bacteria; phylum Bacillota; class Clostridia; order Oscillospirales; family Acutalibacteraceae; genus UMGS1976. The sequence goes on from JAFOCB010000003.1 coordinate 1,297, forward strand.
CACGCACATTGCAAGAGCATCATCTCCAGATACTGCACCACCAACCTTAACACAAAGCCCTGCGCCAATACCGACAAATACCGCACCGATAATCGAAGCCAGTAAAGGTGCGTTGGCGAGTTGCGGCCATAAGGGTTCAAACTGCTCAAAAATCGAATAGGAAACAGAAAAACTTACTGTTGCGACTGCTGAATAAATAATAAATTTTCTTCCCAGAAGTTTCCATCCCAATGCATAGCATATTACATTTGCAATAAAGTTTGTAATTGATGGCGAAATATGAAACCAATGGTCTAACAGAAGGTTTAAGCCAATTACACCGCCCTCGGTTACCCCCGAAAGAGAATGAACATGATACAATCCAAACGCAAGAAAAGCACTGCTCAGTACAGCAACTATACAATATTTTATCCTAATACCTTTGAACATTTTTTGCAATGATACCCCTCGTTAAATTCAAGTTTGTCGAACTGATTGCATTATACCATAAATTGTTTTGGATTTCAATATTCCCACAATCTTCATGAGTTATAACGATTCTTATAGAATCTTTATGACTCTTTTTCTTTATAACCGCTTAATTCACCCCATATTTAATAAAAACCGCAAAAATGGGTTGACAAGGAAATTTTAATGTGATAGAGTAACAGTAATTAGATATTTAAACCTTTGATTAAGATTAGTAGTTTTCGTATTTAGCTTTTAGCGAGCGGCCGACGGTGAAAGGGCAGCAGTGACGACGAAAATGAATGGGCTTATGAGGGCGACCGAAAGTGATTTTGCGCAGCGTTTTTTAAAAAAGCGGCATTTTTGCAAGTAGCAGTCGACGGGGGACGCACCCGTTATAACGGCGGACCGTATGATAGTACGGTTAATGAGTGGACAGCTTTTTTTAAGTAAAGCGTCAATTTGGGTGGTACCGCAGAACATCAGTTTTGTCCCATTTTATTTTGGGATGGGACTGTTTATTTTTTTATAAAAAAGGCGGAGAAAAAATGAAAAAACTGACAAAGCGATGGCGCGGCTAACCACTTTAACCACGAAAAAAAGACATTTTAATCATCATACAATATATATTAACACGAAATTTTTTGGAGGAATTGACCTATGATACATAACGGAATGGAATTTGATACCTATTTTAAAAATTATCCCGACAAGGACGGCTTTTTTGGCAAATACGGCGGTGCATATATCACCGAGGAGCTGAAGGCCGCTATGGATGAAATCACCGAGGCATATTTCACAATCTGCAAATCGGCAAAGTTTATCAGCGAGCTTCGTCGAATCCGCAAGGAATTTCAGGGCAGACCGACACCGATTTCGCACCTCGAACGCCTTTCGGGCAAGCTCGGTAACGTTCAGCTTTACGTAAAGCGCGAGGACCTCAACCACACCGGCGCACACAAGCTCAATCACTGCATGGGTGAGGCGCTTCTCGCCAAATATATGGGCAAGAAAAAGGTTATCGCAGAAACAGGCGCAGGTCAGCACGGCGTTGCGCTTGCTACCGCGGCGGCTTATTTCGGACTCGAATGCGATATTTACATGGGCTCGGTGGATATTAAGAAGCAGGCACCCAACGTTGCCAGAATGAAGATTCTTGGAGCAAACGTTGTAGAGGTAACACACGGACTCGCAACCTTGAAGGAGGCGGTTGATGCCGCATTTGCCGCCTATGCGAGAGA
>JAFOCB010000200.1 GCA_017381515.1 Clostridia bacterium
ACGCAAGGTGACAATCCCCAAAAATCCCGAAAGAGTTGCAGCATTACTTGGAAGCTTTTCCGATGTGTGGTTGTTGTCCGGTGGTAAGCTCTGCGCTTCTGCCGAGGATGCTTGGGAGGATTTTTGCTTGGAGCTTGGCGATGCTGTCAATCTTGGAGGCGCTCATTCGCCGAGCCTTGAGCTTCTCATATCAGCTGATCCCGATTTCGTGATCGCAAGCGCATCAACCGCCTCCAACGTGGAAATGAAGGAATCCCTCGATGCTATGGGAATCACCGTTGCATATTTTGACGTGGATAATTTCGATGATTATCTGAAGATGCTCGATATATGTACCGACATTACCGGTCGCAAGGATTTGTATGAGCAGAACGGACTTGCTATTAAGGCGCAGATCGATGAGATAAAAACAGAGTATAAAAATGCAGATATTCCCGACGGTGAACGAAAAGTCCTGTTGCTACGAGCCGCTTCGAGTTTTGTGAAGGCAAAAGGCAGTAGCGGAACGATCCTCGGCGAAATGCTCAGCAGTATGGGTTGTATCAATATTGCCGACAGCGATACAAGGCTGCTTGAAAATTTGAGCGTGGAGGCGGTGATACGGGAAGAACCGCACCATATCTTTGTGGTAACGATGGGAAGTGATACCGAAGCGGCGATGCAGTCGCTTGAAAACATGATGAAGGAGAATCCCGCTTGGGGGACGCTTGATGCGGTTAAGAACGGAAGATTGCACGCTATGGATAAAACGCTGTTCAATCTGAAGCCGAATGCTCGCTGGGCAGAATCATACGAGATATTATATGAAAAGCTTACAAAAAAATAGGATCGTGTACACATATGCGATATCGCTCGCAGTATTGCTTCTGTCCGTTATCCTTGGCATATTGCTCGGATCAACCAAGATTAGCCTTTCGGATATGCTTGGAGCAATTGTCAGAGGCGATTATCAAAGCACCGAAGCAAGAATCTTACTATACGTCAGATTGCCGAGAGTTCTTGGAAGTCTTATATGCGGCATGGCTCTTGCGGTGTCGGGCGCGGTTATACAGGGCGTTCTTGCAAACAGACTTGCGTCCCCAAGTATTATCGGTGTCAATGCCGGTGCAGGTCTTGCGGTCACACTTTGTTCTGCATTTGGTATCATCGGTGGATGGCAGCTTTCGCTGTTTTCCTTCCTCGGAGCATTTTTTGCGGTCATGATTGTCAGCACCGGTGCAAAGAAATGGGGAGCCTCACGAGGTACTGTCATATTACTGGGCGTCGCATTGAATGCTTTTCTCGGCGCGGTCTCGGATACCGTTAAGACCTTCATTCCCGAAGTCAGTATTATAAGTAATGATTTCAGGGTGGGAGATTTTTCCTCCGTTACCTATGCGAAGGTGATTCCTGCCGCAGTTGCAATCATTGTTGCCGTAATCGTTCTGCAAACATTCGCAAGCGACCTTGACGTGTTGACGCTCGGTGATGAAAATGCCAAAGGTCTTGGACTGAATACGGGCGTTATGCGAATTGTATTCTTGATGCTGTCGGCGCTTTTAGCAGGCGCGGCTGTCAGCGTTTGCGGACTTCTTTCCTTCGTTGGATTGCTCGTTCCGCACGCAGTAAGAAGAATTGCGACCTCTGAGGCAAAGCACTTAGTTCCACTCAGCGCATTGTTTGGAGCCGGATTTGTCACTCTCTGCGACACCCTTGCAAGAGTGGTATTTGCGCCCTATGAATTACCCGTGGGTATTATTATGGCATTCCTCGGCGCGCCCTTCTTTATCTTCATTCTGATCAAAGGAAAAGGAGGACGTAGAAATGCTTGAGCTCATAAATGTATCAGCAGGTTACGGAAAACAGACTGTGCTTGCCGGTGTTACCGCAAGCTTCGAAAAAGGAAAGCTGACAGGCATCATAGGCGTAAACGGGTGTGGAAAAAGCACGCTTCTGAAAGCTGCACTTGGTATATTGCCTATCTCACAGGGGGATATAAAAATTGATGGAGAGAATCTTCTTGCGATGAGCAGAAATGAGATCGCCAAGAAAACCGCCTATCTTTCACAAGGAAAGAATACCCCCGATATGACAGTAGAGCAAATGGTACTTCACGGCAGATTTCCGTATCTCTCGTATCCAAGACGGTATTCGACTTACGATAGAGAGGTTGCGGGAAAAGCGATGGAGGCTGTCGGCATTGCCGAGCTTGCCCATAAGCCGCTGTATACCTTGTCCGGAGGGATGCGGCAAAATGCTTATATAGCAATGGCTCTTGCTCAGGATACCGATTATATTCTTCTTGACGAGCCAACGACCTATCTTGATATTTCCCATCAGATTGAGCTTATGAAGCTGTTACGCAAGCTCGCGGATAACGGAAAAGGAATCATTGCTGTGATGCACGATCTTCCGATGGCATTTAATTATTCCGATGAGATACTTGTTATTGAAAACGGTAAATCAAGAGTTCAATCAAATCCGATAGATATTTGTGGCAGTGCTGTTATAAAAGAGGTGTTTAACGTACAAATTGAACGACTTGTCGATGGCAGATACTGTTATGCAGGAATTTGATAAATTCCAATTTATCGGAATGATGATAAAAGTGAGGGCTGACGGAAAAACCGCCAGCCCTTCAAAATTCGAGTCGGAGTCAATAAAGAAAACCCATTTACATCGAAGACTTGTGAACGGGGTTTATGTATAAAGCCTTTTTCTCAAACTTCGTCTAACACGGTTAATATGTCGCTCAAAGTCTCCGCTGTTGATCAGCTGTGCAAGTACGAATTGCTCAAAGGTGGGAACGGTGCAGGAATAGAAACCGAGCTTGCTCTCAAAATCATTCACAAGGCGCTTGGGCAAGACC
>JAFOCB010000201.1 GCA_017381515.1 Clostridia bacterium
ACAACGCTCTCAAAAAGGTTATTTCCGCAAAGCATAGCGATATGCTCGAAGTAAATCTCAACGCTATGCGAATCGGCAGAGATTATTAAGATAGAGGCGAAATAATAATGGAAATTAAGATTCAGAAAACTGCAACTCCGGCAGAAAAGCCCGATAGCAGTACACTTGGCTTCGGTAAGGTATTTACCGACCACATGTTTATAATGGATTATACCGCCGGTGAAGGTTGGCACGATGCACGAATCGTTCCGTTTGGAAAGATTGAAATTCACCCCGCATCAACCGTTCTTCACTACGGCTCCGAAATTTTCGAGGGATTAAAGGCATACAGAAAGGCGGACGGCAGCGTCCAGATGTTCAGACCTATCGAGAATATCAGACGTATGAATCGTTCAGCCGAGCGTATGTGCTTGCCGGAAATTCCCGAGGATTTAGCCCTCGAAGTGCTTACCAAATTCATCGAATTTGAGCAGGAATGGACTCCGTCAGCCGAGGGAACATCATTGTATATCCGTCCCTTTATGTTCGGAAACGACGAATCACTCGGTGTTCACTCGGTAAAGAATGCTACCTTTATGATTATCACATCACCCGTTGGCAGCTATTATAAAGAGGGTATCAACCCCGTAAAGATTATGATAGAAACCAACGATGTACGCGCTGTCAGAGGCGGTACAGGTGAAGCAAAGTGTGGCGGAAACTATGCCGCGAGCAACCGCGCAGGCGACAGAGCAGAAAAGCTTGGATATTCACAGGTTCTTTGGCTCGATGGCGTTGAACGCAAGTATATCGAAGAGGTTGGTGCGATGAACGTTATGTTCAAAATCGGTGGCGAAATCGTTACACCGATGCTTGCCGGCTCAATCCTCCCCGGAATCACCAGAAAGTCGATTATCGAGCTTCTCAAATCCGAGGGATATACAGTAAGCGAACGTCTTATCAGCATTGACGAGCTTGCTGAAGCGCTCGAAAACGGCACTCTCGAAGAAGCTTGGGGTTGCGGTACAGCAGCGGTTGTTTCTCCGATAGGCGAGCTTTGCTATAAGGATAACAAGTATGTCATCAACGGCGGTAAAATCGGCGAGATTACCCAGCACCTTTACGATACTCTCACTGGTATCCAGTGGGGTAAGGTCGAGGACACCTTTGGCTGGACATACAAAATTAACTAAAAAATATACTTGACAAACCAATCGTTTGGTGTTACTATTATCCATATATTTTAAATGCGACGAAGGAATTATTTGTCCCTTTAAAGTACATCATAGAGAGTCGGCGATTGGTGAAAGACCGATATGTACCATGGGATAAAGTCTCATTCCCGAGCATAATCTCCGAAAGAATGAGTAAGAGATTACGGCTTGCCCCGTTATCATGGCATAGAGCTTGTTTGAGCTCGGAGAGTGACTGTGAATATCACAGTAACCGGGGTGGTACCGCGGATTAAAAGTATCAATTCGTCCCTGAAACCTAAGTTTTATAGGTTTCAGGGATTTTTTATTTGCATAAAATGCTATCGAAGGAAAGTGATGAAATGAAACAGATTAAAGTAACCGACATGACTCTCGAAATGGGCGCATCGACCCTATCATTTAAGGAAAAAATTGAAATTGCCCGTCAGCTGGATAATCTGAATGTTGACGTTATCGATATGCCCGAGATTGTTAATGTTACCACCGATTCATTACTTATCAGAACTATTTGCGCCTTTGCAAAGAATAGCACAATCAGCGTTTCAACAGGCAGAACGGTCGAAGGAGTGGCGGTTGCCGCAGCGGCAGTTTCGGGAGCAAAAAGCGCCAGATTAAAGGTTAATTTGCCCGTATCTCCCGTCCAGATGGAATACACCTGCCACAAAAAACCGGCTAAAATGCTCGAACTGGCAAAGCAGCTTTTCACCGCCGCTACCGAAAAATCGAGCAACGTTGAATTTTTTGCCGCCGATGCTACACGTGCCGAACCCGACTTTTTAAAGGAAATTGTCACCTTGGCAATCGACTCGGGAATAAAGACGATTACCCTTTGCGATGACGAGGACGTTATGCTGCCCGACGAATTTGCAGCATTCATTTCCGATGTAAAGGAAAGAATTCCTGCACTTAACGAGGTTAATTTCGGTATTCTTTGCCGCAATAGAAACTCGATGGCTACTGCATCCGCCATTATGGCGGTAAAGGTCGGTGTTGACGAAATAAAATGCTGTGCGGCAAGGGACGATTTGCCCAAGCTGAGCGTTCTCGCTAACATAATCAATAATAGCGGTGACCGAATCGGCGTCGCATCCAACCTCAACTATAATGAGCTTTACCGCATTTTGAAGCAGATTGAGTGGATTTGCGGAACAAAGATGAATGGCGATGTCGAAAATATCGTTGCTGATTTTACCGATTCCGACCAGCCGATGCTTGCTTCGGACGATACACTCGAAACCGTATCTGCCGCTGTAAAGAAGCTCGGCTACGACCTGTCGGAAGAGGACTATGTAAAGGTTTACGACGAGTTTAAGCGCCTTGCCGAGAGAAAAAAGGTCGGCTCAAAGGAGCTTGATGCCATCGTTGCAAGCACCGCGCTTCAGGTATCGCCCACATATAAGCTGGTTAATTTCGTTATCAATACCGGAAATATTGTTTCTGCTTCGGCGCAAATCACACTCGAAAAGGGTGGAGAAGAAATTTCCGCAATCAGTATGGGTGATGGACCCGTTGATGCATCCTTTAAGGCGATTGAGCAGATTATCGGTTGCCATTTCGAGCTTGACGATTTCCAGATTCAGTCGGTCACCGAGGGTAGAGAAGCAGTCGGCTCGGCTATTGTCCGCCTTCGTCATAACGGAAAGCTCTTTTCCGGCAACGGAATTTCCACCGACATTATCGGTTCATCGATAAAGGCGCACATCAACGCAGTTAACAAGATTGTTCACGAGGAGCGATAATATGAAACTTTCTTTTTCAACAAAGGGATGGCACGGAAAAAGCTTTGACGAATTTTGCCAAATGGCAAAGGAACTCAGATTTTCCGGCATCGAACTTCATAATATAAATAACCGCCTTTTTACTGATAAAGAGAGCGTTTTTCAGGATTATTCGGCTTCTTCAACCTTGCGTAAGCTGTACGAAATGAAGCTGACAATCCCTTGTATCGACAGTATTTGCGACCCTGCAGATAAAGCTACTCACGACCAGGCGATTGCCGAAATCACCGAGTGCATCCGCATAGCAAAGAATTTGCATATCCCGAATATTCGCATCCACGCGTCCGAACACGATGCCGACGATATGGAAACGGTCGAAGCATTTTGTGCCGAAATTCTGCCTATCGCCGAAAAAGAGGGGATAACCCTCCTTTTCGAAACGAGCGGACTTTTCTGCGACACGGCAAAGTTGCGTGATTTGCTCGAACGTTTTGCCTGCGATAGCGTTGCAGCCCTCTGGGATATGTATTCGCCCTATTTTATCGCCAATGAAGCACCCGAAAAGACGATAGAAAATCTCGGTGCATACGTTAAGCATATTCATATCAAGGATGCCGTCTGTACCGCTAACGGAACCGAATTCTGTCTGATGGGCGAGGGAGAATTGCCCGTAAACGAGATGATTTTGGCGCTCCGCTCGGTTAATTACGACGGATTTATTTCGCTCGAATGGACACCCGATTGGTGCAAGGAACTCGACGATTTAGAGATTATCCTCTCCCAGTTCGAGAATTATATGAGCCAGTTTTCCGACACTTCAAAGTCGAATAACAGCTTGTATTACAACAATGCACACACAGGAAAATACGTGTGGAAAAAGGATTTGCTCATCGATTGCACCTTCTCCGAGGTGCTTGACCGCATGGTTGAGGAGTTTCCCGACCGACTCGCGTTTAAGTACACGACACTCGATTATACCCGCACATATTACGAATTCCGCAAGGACGTTGATACCTTTGCGCGTTCACTCATTTCACTCGGTGTAAAGCCGGGTCACCACGTTGCCGTTTGGGCTACAAACGTACCGCAGTGGTACATTGCCTTCTGGGCGGTGACAAAGATAGGCGCTGTTTTGGTATCAATGAACACCGCGTATAAGATTCACGAGGCGGAATATCTGCTCAAACAGTCGGATACACATACGCTCATTTTGGTTGATGGATTCCGTGATTCAAACTATGCAGCAACCATCGCCGAGCTTTGCCCCGAACTCGAAAATACCAAATCGGGTCAGCCGCTTCATAGCCGCCGTTTGCCCTTCCTGCGCAACGTAATTACAGTCGGCTTTAAGCAGAAGGGTTGCATTACCTGGGAGGAAGCAATCGAACGTGCCGATATGGTACCGGTTGAGGAGGTTTACCGCCGCGCCGCTGCCGTTGACAAGGACGACGTTTGCAATATGCAGTACACCTCGGGTACAACCGGCTTCCCGAAGGGAGTAATGCTTACCCATTACAACGTTGTCAATAACGGAAAGTGTATCGGCGACCGTATGGACCTTTCGACCGCCGACCGTATGATGATTCAGGTGCCGATGTTCCACTGTTTCGGAATGGTACTCGCCATGACCGCGTCAATGACTCACGGCGTTACCTTGCTTCCGTTGCCGTACTATGCACCAAAACCTGCACTTGCCTGCATCAATGACGAGAGAATAACCGCCTTTCACGGCGTTCCCACCATGTTTATTGCAATGCTCGAACACGAGGACTTTGCAAAGACTGATTTCTCATATATGCGTACGGGAATTATGGCAGGCAGCCCCTGTCCCATCTCGGTTATGCGCGACGTAATTGATAAGATGAATATGAAGGAAATCACCATCGTTTACGGTCAGACCGAAGCATCACCCGGTTGCACGATGAGTTCGACCGATGACTCTATTGAGGTTCGCGTCGGAACGGTAGGTAGAGCCCTTCCCGAAATCGAATGTAAAATCATTAATCCCGAAACGGGCGAGGATTGTCCCGACGAGGTTACGGGCGAATTTGTAGCCCGCGGATACAACATAATGAAGGGATATTATAAGATGCCCCGAGCTACCGCCGCTGCTATTGATAAGGACGGCTGGTTGCATACAGGCGACCTTGCTTGTCGCACAGCAGAAGGCAATTATCGCATCACCGGACGACTCAAGGATATGATTATTCGCGGTGGTGAAAACATTTACCCGAAGGAAATCGAGGAATTTATCTATACTCACCCGAAGGTAAAGGACGTTCAGGTAATCGGTGTCCCCGACGAACAGTACGGCGAAGAAATTATGGCTTGCATTATCTTAAAGGACGGCGAGCAAATGACCGAGCCCGAAATGAAGGAATATATTAACGCTCACATGGCTCGTCATAAGGTGCCGCGTTACATCGACTTTGTGACCGAGTTCCCGATGAACGTCGCAGGTAAAATCTTAAAGTACAAAATGCGCGAGGACGCTATCAAAAAGCTCGGACTCCAAAAGGCAAACTCAATCGAAACCGCATAAATAAAAAAAGCATTTACCGTTGGGGAACCCTCCGTAAGGAAGGTGCCCCAAGGTGTGGCTCTTGTATCTAAACTGAATAATTGATTTCTTTAAGCGGTGTAGCCTTTGGCTATGTCGTTTTTTCTTTGCGTTCTGCAATTGGCGAACTATTGAAGAGCAATTAAACTGTAATGTGTATTTTGCCGATCCATATTGCGCTTGGCAGAAAGGAACTAACGAAAATCTTAATGGACTTTTACGTGAATTTTACCCGAAAGGCAGAAACTTATCAAGAGTAAGTCCTACAACATTAAAAAAGAACCTGGCGTTGATCAACGCCAGGCCCAAA
>JAFOCB010000202.1 GCA_017381515.1 Clostridia bacterium
AACAAAGGTTGCCGCTTCGCAAAGCCACTGACCGTAAAGCTTACCCCACATTGACTTTGCCCAGCCGGTATCGGAAATGGTAAAGTGCAATCCTTCGGGGTCAACATTGTGCCAATATTTTGCGGTGTGGAAATGGCCAAGCGCGTATTTGTAATTATGTGCGGCAATTTTGGGATACCCTGTTGTTCCTGAGGTGAAGAACATGAGCATAAGGTCGTCTCCGCCGGGGGCATCCTCAGTTCTATCGTAATGAGAGCTGAAAAGTGCCATTTCGTCGTCGAAATTACGCCAACCTTCTTTATTTCCGTTAACGATAATTTTATGTTCGAGTGTCGGGCAATTCTTTGCCGCGAGGTCAACCTGATTGGATACTTCGCCATCGGCTGTACAGATAATCGCCTTTACTCCCGCCGACTTGAATCGATAGTCGAGGTCGTGTTCCTGAAGCTGATTGGGTGCAGGAATTGCGATTGCGCCAAGCTTATTGAGTCCGATTATTGCGTACCAATACTGGTAGTGACGCTTTAAGATAAGCATTACTCGGTCGCCCTTTTTGATTCCGAGCGATTTGAAATAGTTGGCTGCCTGCGACGAATGTCTCTTTACATCCTTGAAGGTGATTCTGCGTTCGGTTTTGTCGCGGGAAATATGTAGCATTGCCAATTTGTCGGGAGATTTATTCGCAATTTCATCAACGACATCAAAGGCAAAATTGAAATTTTCTGTGTTCTTGAATTTGATTGAAATAGGAGTGCCGTTTTCGTCCTCTACCCTTTCGATAAAATTCTTATACACGCGCTGCTGAGGATCTCTTTCACGCGGCTTTGTAGAAAGGGGTAGCTGCTTTTGAAGCTCGGGGACAGGTTCGCCCGTCGGGTTCAAAACGATGGCGTAAAAGTGACAGTCCTCACCATTAACGGCTATCATTCCGTGGGGTGACGAGCTATCGTAATAGATGCTATCGCCGGGTCCAAGAATTTCCTTATGTTCGCCAATTTGAACCATAAGGTGACCGTCGATTATGATGTCGCATTCCTGACCTGCGTGGCTAGTAAGCTCGATTTCGCGATTCTGCGCCTCTTCGCTATACTTACTGCAAACATAAAGCGGCTCGGCAATTCGATTACGGAAAGCAGCGGCAAGATTGTAGTAAATCATGCCGTGTGCCTGTTCAATCTTTTGTCCTTCGCCCTTTTTGGTAACTGTGTATGATTTAAGCGTCGGGCTCTTTCCCTCGATAATATCGGTTACGTCAACATTAAAGGCAAGGGCACAACGATAAATAAAGGCGAAATTGAGGTCCTGGAGTCCATTCTCGCAGTTAATATACTCCTGCTCACTGACTCCTGTTTTTTCAGCCATTTGTGCTGTTGTTAAATTTTCGATTTCACGCAATTCGTAAATTCTGCGTGCCATTTCCTTGATTTTTAAATCAAGTCCTGCAATGTTATGCATATCCTCTTTCTCCATTCAGGGACGTAAAAAAGCCCGTCCCAAAGATAAAATACTTTGAGACGAGCTGTGTAACTGATACAAAACCCGCGGTACCACTCAAATTGCGACCAAAAAAGTCACCACTCAGGGTCAAATAACCCGTATGCTCTTACGCGGCAGTCACGGAGAGGTTCTAATCGCCTATTTGTCGAAAAAACGGCTTTCTTCCTCTCAGCTCAGAAGCTACAGCATCGGGCTATTATTCGGCGACTCGCACCCAAACGCCGCTTCTCTGTAAAATTGTTGGCCCATGCTCTCTTCGTCAAAGCTTTTATATTTGATATACAAATTATTATATTATGCGGTGTTTTATTTGTCAATATCTAATTTGAAATTAGAAGAGACCGCTGATTTTTCCGTTTTCGTCAACGTCAATCTTTTCTGCGGCAGGAACCTTCGGCAATCCGGGCATTGTCATAATGTCGCCTGTGAGTACGACTACAAATCCTGCACCTGCTGAAACCTTTACGTTCTTAACTGTGATTGTAAAGTTTTCGGGGGCTCCAAGCTTTGTCATATCGTCCGAGAAGGAATACTGTGTCTTTGCTACGCAAATGGGCATTTTGTCAAAGCCGAGTGCGGTCAAACGGTCGATTTCCTTCTTTGCCTGCGGAGTTACGTTGATGTCAACGCCGCCGTAAACCTTCTGAGTAACGGCGAGAATCTTATCCTCGATTGTTCCATCGAGTTCGTACGAGAAGGTGAAGTCACCCTTCTCCTCTTCGCAAAGACGTACAACCTCTTTTGCAAGTTCTTCGCCGCCCTTACCACCTTCTGCCCAAACGGTAGAAAGTACAACGTTTACGCCGAGTTCCTTACACTTATTGATGATAAGATCGATTTCGGCATCGGTGTCGGTCGGGAAACGGTTAACTGCAACAACAGAAGGCAGTTTGTAAACATTCTTGATATTCGAAACGTGACGGAGAAGATTGGGGATTCCGTTTTCGAGTGCTTCGAGATTTTCGTTTCCGAGCTCGGTCTTTGCAAGGCCGCCGTGCATCTTGAGAGCGCGGACGGTAGCAACGATAACAACTGCGCTCGGGGTGAGTCCAGCCATACGGCATTTGATGTCGAGGAACTTTTCTGCGCCGAGGTCGGCTCCGAAGCCGGCTTCGGTGACAGCGTAGTCGCCGAGCTTCATAGCCATTCTGGTAGCGATTACAGAGTTACAGCCATGAGCGATATTTGCGAAAGGTCCGCCGTGAACGAATGCCGGAGTTCCTTCGAGTGTCTGAACGAGATTCGGCTTTAATGCGTCCTTTAACAGAGCGGTCATTGCGCCTACTGCGTTAAGGTCGCCTGCTGTAACCGGCTTTTCGTCATAAGTGTAGCCGACAACGATACGCGAAAGGCGTTCCTTGAGGTCGGTAATTGACTTTGAAAGGCAGAATACTGCCATAATTTCGGAAGCAACGGTGATGTCATAGCCATCCTCACGGGGTACACCATTTACTCTTCCGCCGAGACCGTCGGTAACAAAGCGAAGCTGACGGTCATTCATATCCACGCAACGCTTCCAAGTGATTCTGCGCGGGTCTATATTAAGAGCATTTCCCTGATAAATGTGGTTGTCGAGCATAGCTGCGAGAAGATTGTTTGCTGCGCCGATTGCGTGGAAGTCACCTGTAAAGTGAAGGTTAATGTCCTCCATCGGTACTACCTGTGCGTAGCCGCCGCCTGCCGCTCCACCCTTTACACCAAAAACGGGTCCGAGTGAGGGCTCGCGAAGGGCAACTACAACATTCTTGCCAATTCTTTTCATTCCATCGGCGAGTCCGATTGTAGTAGTAGTTTTACCTT
>JAFOCB010000203.1 GCA_017381515.1 Clostridia bacterium
AACCTTTTCGGTTGTTCTGTTCCACGATTCGATAACAAGACGGTATCTGTCATCTTCGCTGGCAAATCCGCGCTTGTACATTGCCTTGATACGTTCAACTTCCTGCTCGCTTTCGGCAATATACTGTGCCTTTTCAGGCGGGATAATAGCGTCGGAAACCGATACGGTGATAGCACCCTTTGTCGAGTACTTGTAGCCGGTTGCCTTTACGTTATCGAGGACAATAGCGGTCTCGGAAGTGCCGTGCTTCTTGATACAAGCGTCGATAATCTTTCCGAGCATCTTTTTACCGACCTTATTCTGCTTAATATCGTCTTCACTTTCGATTGTAAGCTTGTCAGCATCCTTGCGGGTGAAGCAAATTTCGAGATCAAGCTCGTGTCCCTCGGTGCGCTTTGCAAAGCCGAGATCCTGCGGAATTGAACGGTTAAAGATGAAGAAGCCAACGGTAGCGTCGATCATTCGGGTAATTGTTTCGCCATTGAATTCGCCTGTTCTGCGAACACGAATGGGCGAATGAAGTCCGATTGCGCCACTTTCGTAAGCCATGATTGCCTCGTCTTCACTACGAAAAATCTTGCCTACGCCGGGTTCGTCAAACTTTGTAATTGTGAGGTAGTATGAGCCGAGGACCATATCCTGTGTAGGAACGGCAACCGGTTTACCGTCAGACGGCTTTAACAGGTTGTTAGCGGCGAGCATGAGGAAGCGTGCTTCTGCCTGAGCTTCGGCTGAAAGGGGCACGTGAACGGCCATCTGGTCGCCGTCAAAGTCAGCGTTGTACGCGGTACAAACGAGCGGATGGAGCTTGATTGCTCGACCTTCGACAAGTACCGGCTCAAACGCCTGGATACCGAGACGGTGAAGTGTAGGCGCACGGTTGAGAAGTACAGGATGTTCCTTGATTACTGTGCCGAGAGCATCCCAAACCTCGGGACGAACGCGGTCAACCATCTTACGTGCAGTCTTAATATTCGAGGCCATGTTGGTTTCAACAAGGCGCTTCATTACAAACGGCTTGAAAAGTTCGAGTGCCATTTCCTTCGGGAGACCGCACTGATACATTTTCAGTTCAGGGCCAACTACGATAACCGAACGGCCTGAGTAGTCAACACGCTTACCGAGAAGGTTCTGACGGAAGCGTCCCTGCTTACCCTTGAGCATATCTGAAAGTGATTTGAGTGCGCGGTTGCTAGGTCCTGTAACGGCTCTGCCGCGGCGACCGTTATCGATGAGAGCGTCAACCGCTTCCTGAAGCATTCTCTTTTCATTGCGGACGATGATGTCGGGTGCATTGAGGTCGAGAAGTCTCTTTAAACGGTTGTTTCTATTGATAACGCGGCGATAGAGGTCGTTAAGGTCACTGGTTGCAAAACGACCACCATCAAGCTGAACCATCGGGCGTAAATCGGGCGGAATTACCGGAATTACGTCCATGATCATCCATTCGGGACGGTTACCCGACTGACGAAATGCTTCGACAATTTCGAGGCGCTTAACAAGTCTGGTCTTTTTCTGACCGGTGCTTGATGCGGCCTCAATTTGTCTCTTCAAGTCAGCGGAAAGTTCATCAAGATCAATTTCTTCAAGAAGGGCTTTGATAGCTTCTGCGCCCATTCCTGCCTTGAAATCGTCATCGTAATATTCTCTAGCTTCGTTGTACTGATCGTTGGTAAGAAGCTGTTTCTTTTCAAGCGGAGTATTACCCGGATCAATAACGATATACTGCGAGAAATAGAGTACCTGTTCGAGTACGCGAGGTGTTACGTCGAGAATGAGACCCATTCTGGACGGAATTGTTTTGTAATACCAGATGTGTGATACGGGTGAAGCGAGCTCAATGGTTCCCATTCTTTCACGGCGAACCTTTGCGCGAGTAACTTCTACGCCGCAACGTTCACATACCTTACCCTTGAATCTGATGCGCTTGTACTTTCCGCAGTGACATTCCCAGTCCTTTGTCGGTCCAAAAATCTTTTCGCAGAAAAGACCGTCGCGTTCGGGTTTAAGAGTACGGTAGTTAATGGTTTCCGGCTTTGTTACCTCACCGGATGACCATTCCCTAATCTTTTCAGGGGAAGCAAGACCTATTTTAATTGATTCAAACTGTATATCTGTCATGTCTTATTCCCTCCTTAGTCTTCATAGATGACAAAATCGTCAACGTCATTTGTTTCGTCGGCAATGGGATCGCCGTTTTCATCTTCGAGGCCGAATCCGTCGAGACCATCGTTTACAACCTCTTCTTCAAAGGTTTCGCCCTCTGCTACGCCGATTACCATATCGGCATCGTCCTCGTCAAAATTCTGTTTGAGGTCGATTTCTTCGTTATACTTATCAAGTACACGAATATCAAGACCAAGCGACTGAAGTTCCTTGATAAGAACCTTGAAGGATTCGGGAACACCCGGTTTGGGTATATTCTGGCCCTTTACAATCGCTTCGTATGCCTTTACACGACCTACAATGTCGTCCGATTTAACCGTAAGAATTTCCTGAAGGGTGTATGCTGCACCATAAGCTTCGAGTGCCCAAACTTCCATTTCTCCGAAACGCTGACCACCGAACTGAGCTTTACCTCCGAGCGGCTGCTGGGTTACGAGTGAGTACGGACCGGTTGAACGGGCATGAATCTTATCATCAACGAGGTGATGCAATTTAAGGTAATACATATATCCGACTGTAACAGGGTTATCAAACATTTCGCCCGTTCTACCGTCGTAAAGCCATGTCTTACCGTCAACGACCTTAAGAATCTTCTTTTCGGCAAGTTCGGTAAGCTTTTCGATATTGGTTCTGTCGGCCTTATCGAGTGTGTATACCTGCTTTTTGCCGTTTTCGTCAATTTCTTCTGTAACAAGAATCTTACCGTCGAGTGATTCGCCGATCTTCTTGTCAATTTCGTTAAACTTAACGTCTCTGTATACGCCTGCATCAATGAAAGCGTCGAAAATGTCACTTTCGTGAGCGCCGTCAAATACAGGTGTGCAAACCTTCCAGCCGAGTGCCTTTGCTGCACGACCAAGGTGAACCTCGAGCACCTGACCGATGTTCATACGTGAAGGTACACCAAGAGGATTAAGCACGATGTCGAGCGGTCTGCCGTCCGGGAGGAATGGCATATCTTCGACAGGGAGAATACGGGAAACTACGCCCTTATTTCCGTGACGTCCGGCCATCTTATCTCCTACGCTGATTTTACGCTTTTGAGCGATGTAGCAGCGTACGACCATGCTAACGCCGGGATTGAGTTCACTTGAATTTTCGCGGGTGAATACGTCAACGTCAACGATTGTACCATATTCGCCGTGAGGTACGCGCAGAGAGGTATCTCTAACCTCGCGTGCCTTTTCACCAAAGATTGCGCGGAGCAAACGTTCCTCTGCGGTGAGTTCGGTTTCACCCTTAGGTGTAACCTTACCAACGAGGATGTCACCGGCACGAACCTCGGCACCGATACGGATAATTCCGCGCTCGTCGAGGTCCTTTAATGCGTCCTCGCCGACGTTAGGAATGTCGCGTGTAATTTCTTCCGGTCCGAGCTTTGTATCTCTGGCTTCGATTTCGTACTTTTCAATATGAATAGATGTATAAACATCGTTTCTGATGAGCTGTTCGTTAAGAAGGACGGCGTCCTCGTAGTTATAACCTTCCCAGGTCATAAATCCGATAAGTGCATTCTTACCAAGTGAAATTTCACCGTTGCAGGTAGCGGGGCCATCGGCGATAACCGCCTTTTCCTCTACCTTTTCGCCAACGCTTACGATAGGACGCTGGTTGACGCAGGTGCCGTGGTTTGAACGGAGGAACTTGATAAGCTTGTAGCTGTCGATTTCGCCATTTTCTGCGCGGATTTCGATATTGTCGGCGCTAACGCTGACAACCTCACCTGCGCGCTTTGCGAGAACGACTACGCCCGAATCAACTGCTGCCTGGTATTCCATACCGGTTGCAACAATCGGATTCTCGGTTTTGAGAAGCGGTACTGCCTGCTTCTGCATGTTCGAGCCCATGAGTGCTCGGTTGGTATCGTCGTTTTCAAGGAACGGAATCATAGCGGTAGCAACCGAAACAACCATCTTCGGCGATACGTCCATGAAATCAACTGCGTCGGGTGAAACTTCGCGGAATTCGTCGCGGTAACGAGAGGTAACCGACTTATTCTTGAAACGGCCAAGCTCATCGAGCGGCTCATTTGCCTGAGCTACGGTATAGTTATCCTCTTCGTCAGCGGTCATATAGACTACCTCGTCGAGAACCTTTCCTGTGGTCTTATCAACCTTGCGGAATGGAGTTTCGATAAAGCCGTATTCGTTAATTCTGGCGTAGGTTGCGAGGTAGGAAATAAGTCCGATGTTAGGACCTTCCGGTGTTTCGATAGGACACATACGTCCATAGTGGCTATAATGTACGTCACGAACCTCGAATCCTGCACGGTCACGTGAAAGACCGCCCGGGCCGAGAGCCGATAAACGACGCTTGTGTGTGAGCTCTGACAAGGGGTTTGTCTGGTCCATGAACTGTGAAAGCGGAGATGAACCAAAGAATTCCTTTACAGCGGCAACAACAGGACGGATATTGACAAGTGACTGAGGAGTCATTGTGTCGAGGTCCTGTGCCTGTAATGTCATTTTTTCGCGGATAACGCGTTCCATTCTGGCAAAGCCGATGCGGAACTGATTCTGCAACAATTCGCCGACAGAGCGGATACGACGGTTTCCGAGATGGTCGATGTCGTCAACGTTGCCTACGTTATGAGCGAGGTTCAGGAAATAGTTAACCGAAGCAAACATATCATCAAAGGTAATATGATTGGAAATGAATGCTGTGGGATTATCGAGGAACATATTGATAAGTTCCTCGTCGTTGGAAGCGTTTTCGAGAGCAGATTGGAGAACTACAACAGAAACGTCCTCGTTGATAACGCTCTTGATTGCTTCGTAAACTGTATCGTTTACAAAGTTTCTGACGTTGACAACGCCGTTTGCTACAACCTTGCGTTCCTGCTCGGTTTCGCTGCTTTCACCAACAGAAATGTATGCGCAGCAAACACCTGCATTCTGCATTGCGATTGCCTGCTCCTTGGTGACAATGTCACCTGCATCGGCCATAATTTCGCCTGTGAAGGGATTTACAACCGGCTGGGTAAGCTTTTTGCCAATTAAACGGTTAGCAATACCAAGCTTCTTATTATACTTATATCTGCCGACGCGCGAAAGATCGTATCTGTGCGGATCGAAGAAAAGATTGTAAAGATGGGTAATAGCTCCCTCAATGGTAAAGGGTTCACCCGGACGAAGCTTTTTATAAACTTCGAGGAGTGCTTCGTCAACAGTCTTTGTTGCGTCCTTTTCGAGTGTGAAGCCAAAACGCTCGTCGTTACCGAAAAGCTGACGCATGTGCTCATTTGTCATTTCGGCAAATGAAGCATCAGAATTGATATACACCGAATCAGCAACAAGCTGACGGATGTTTTCGAGCATTTTTGCATCCTTGCCGTCGATGTCGAACTTGAACGCTCTGGGGTCGTTTGCGACACAGACGAACATACCGAGTGAACGAACAAACGTGCTCAGCGGAATCTTTCTATTCTTATCAATGCGCACATAGAGAACTTCGCTCTGGTCGGTTTCGTACTCGAGCCAAGCACCTCTGTTCGGAATGACTGTGGAGCTGAAAAGATCGCGTCCGGATTTATCGGTCACCTTGCTGTAATATACGCCGGGTGAACGAACAAGCTGAGATACAACTACTCGCTCGGCACCGTTAATTACAAAGGTACCCGAATCGGTCATAAGCGGGAAATCGCCAATGAACACTTCGCTTTCCTTTATTTCGCCCGTTTCTTCGTTAATGAGCTGCGCTCTGACACGCATCGGGGCTGCATAGGTTGTGTCTCTCTCTTTGCATTCCATTACGGAATATTTGGGGGTTTCGTCGAGCCTAAAATCAAGGAAGCGCAACTTAATTTTTTCGGAATAGTCCGTAATTTCGGACATTTCGCTAAGCACTTCTTTTAGTCCCTTTTCGAGGAACCACTTGTACGAATCTTTCTGAATTTCGATGAGATTGGGCATATCCAAAATCTCATTGATTTTAGAAAAACTCATTCGCTCGGTTTTGCCAAAATGCACCGGTTTGACATTCACCATTAGCTTTATCACTCCTAAAAGATATTTAAAACAATTCTGCACCTCGCAGCAAAAGCAAAACATACACAAAATAATACTATTATTTACAATATATTTTGTCTAATTTTGCGGTAGCTACGATGCTCAAAAAATACTTATGGGCATAAAATCCCAATATTAGTGTAGTTTAGTATTATATACCACCTTTTTCAAGTAGTCAAGAGTTATTTTTTAAATTTTTTCTTTTTTTCTAAAAAACGACAAAATATGCAGAGTGAAACAAAATTTTCACCCTGCATACCGTAATATTGCATATTTAATTAAAGATTTTCGCCGTTTGACGCAATAACGTCCTTATACCAATAACCGCTATCCTTGATAATACGATTTCCTGTCGGGTAATCGACGTAAACTATACCGAATCGGTCGCGGTATCCGTTTGACCACTCGAAATTGTCGAGCAGTGACCACTGGAAATAACCCTTTACATTGGCGCCCATATCAATAGCTTCGCTAAGCTCCTTGAGATAGCGGTGCAGGAAGTCGATTCGATTGGGGTCGTGCACCTTTCCGTCGAGGGAAATTACGTCGCTGCCTGCCATTCCATTTTCGGTAAAGTAAATGGGAATATTTCCATAGCGGCGATTGGTAAACAATGCACACCATTTTATTGCCTCGGGGGTTACCGGCCACATATTGCCCGTGTGCGGAAAACCGACATATCTCTTTACCCAACAGAGTTCGCCATTATCCCCTGCTCTGACTCCGTAGCCGTTATAAAGATTCTGACCGCAGAAATCAATCGGCTGCGAAATTATTTTGAGGTCGTCCTGCCAACCCTGCGGCAGATATTTTTCGTAAATTTTGAGTCCGTCCTCGGGATACTTGCCGAGCAGAATCGGGTCAAGCCACCAAGCAACAGTCCAGCCGAAACTGTCTCCGCCATCACCGGTTTCAAAGGTCTTATTATACGCGACGTCAATGTCTGCCTGACTTTCGGGATTCTGCGGATAGAAAAAGCTTCCCGTCGGTGCATAGCCAATCTTTAAATCGTCGTACACCTCACGCATAGCCATAACTGCCTTTCCGTGAGCGAGCATAACGTGGTGAGCCATGCGAATAAGCTCACGAACGCCGAAATTGAGCGAAGGTGCGTGACCGCCGCCGTCAAATCCGTTGCCGATAAAGCACTGCGGCTCATTAAATGTAATAAAATTCTTTACCCTGTCGCCAAATGCCTTTGCGCAAATTCGCGCATATTCGGCAAACCAATCGGGTGACTCGGCATTGAGCCAAGCTCCTTTATAAAACAGTTCGTTGGGGTAATCCCAATGGAAAAGGGTGACAAAGGGCTCGATTCCGTTAGCAAGAAGCTCGTCGATGAGCGCATTGTAGTAATCAATTCCCTTTTGATTAACTTCGCCCGTACCATTCGGCAGAATGCGTGTCCAGGCAATCGAGAAGCGGTAACCCTTCAGTCCAAGCTCCTTCATAATTGCTACGTCCTCTTTAAATCGGTGGTAGCTGTCACAAGCAACGTCACCTGTATCCGATGCCTGAATTTTACCCGGGCGCTGACAGAAGGTATCCCAAATGGAAAGTCCCTTTCCGTCCTCATAAGCTCCGCCTTCAATCTGATATGCGGCTGTAGCTGCACCCCAGACAAAGTCCTTACTAAACATAAAATTTACCCCCTAAAATGCGGTTTAGTTAAATTATATCAAATAGTAATTTTATGTCAATTGAAAAATACAATTAAATTTGGTACAATACCTTTTATAAAGGAGGCGGTAAAATGCAAATCAATGACCTTAGCGGATATTTGAAAAGACAATTCGGTTGCAAGGTATATAAGCTTTCGCTGGTCGGTTGCACAAGCTGCCCCAATCGTGACGGCACGGTCGGTGTCGGCGGCTGCATTTTCTGCTCCGAAAGCGGCTCGGGCGAATTCGCCGAAAAAGCAAAAAGCTCGGTAGCAGAACAAATTGAAGCGGCAAAAAATCAGGTTGCTAAAAAGATAAAAGAAGGCGAAAAGGTAAAGTACATCGCCTATTTTCAGAGCTTTACGAATACTTATGCGCCGATTGGCAGACTTAGAGAAATGTTTTTTGCCGCGATAGAACATCCCGATATAGCCGTACTGTCGATTGCCACGCGTCCCGACTGCTTATCGGGCGAAGTAATTGCTTTACTGAACCAACTAACCGCGATAAAGCCGGTTTGGGTTGAACTGGGACTGCAAACGATACATAAAAGGTCCGCCGAGTATATTCGTCGCGGATACGAACTCGCGGTATATGACAAGGCGGTAAAGTCACTTCACGAAATAGGCGTTTCGGTTATCGCGCACATGATTATCGGGCTACCGAGCGAAACCGAACAAATGATATATGAAACGGCTGAATATATTGGAAAAACCGCCGATGGAATAAAAATGCATACGCTTTACGTACAAAAGGATACCGACCTTTATACCGAATATCAAAAGGGGCAGGTTCCTCTGCTCGACATGGACAAGTATATCGACATTCTCGTCGGTTGCATCGAAAGATTGCCCGAAAGCGTCGTAATTCACCGAATGACAGGTGACGGAGACAAGAAAACCCTGGTAGCGCCGATGTGGACGGCTAACAAGCGCCACGTACTCAATTCCATAAGCGCGAGATTCAGGGAAACCGAAATAAAGCAGGGACGGCTTTGTCAAAAATATTGAAATATATATAAATATGTGATATAATTACTTAATTACTCATCACGGAGGAAACGCTATGATTTGCAACAAGTGCGGATTTGATAACGCCGACGGTAAAGCGTGCAAGGCCTGTGGCAGCATACTTTCGATTGACGACGACTCAAAAGGCGCACATTTCGTTATAGGTAAAAATCACGATGAGGTGGCAAAGGGTAAAAAGGATATTTCATCCTTTGACGGCTCGGTTGCCGCTGCATCAAATGATTTTTATAAAAATAAAAAGAAAAAGAAAAAAGCAGACAAGGGTAGAATTACTGTTTGGATTGTAAGCGTAATTCTGATAATACTTGTACTTCTTTCCTGCGGTTACATACTCATCGACTCACTCAACAGAAATAAAATCCCCACCGTAACAAGAGAAGATGCAGACGCTATTCTGACCGCATTTGAAGGGCCTGCACTCGCCAAAATAAAAGATAAATTCCGCGCAGCCGAAAGTGACAGCGGTCGAGAATCCGCCAGAAAACAGGCACTCAGTTACTTTAACTCACTCGAAGAAATGGAAACAATCGAATCGGTGGAGCTGTCGCAGGATGGTTCAAAGATTTACTTTAAACGCTCGTACACAGAATGCGTCTTTGTAATGGACGACCCTACCCCAGACACCTATAACGCATCGACGATTCTGACCGATGACCTTTTGCAATCCGTTGACGGCACCTTTTCTGCCGACCGAGACCTGACCAATTTTAAGCACGGAATCGAAAACAACGTACTAATCATCAGCGCTACCGAAAATCATCGCTCGGTGTATGACAAGCTCGATTCAATGCTCTACTATTTCGAAGATGCAACCCTCAACGTGAATTATATAAAGAATGCTACCCTTCATAATTTCACCAAGGATTTAGCCAGATACAACGCTATTTTCATTCACGCCCAGTCCTTTATCGGCAAGGATGGTAAAACGGTAATCGCCCTGAACGAAAAGGCAACCTCCGCAAACATGGTTGGGTATTCCCAACAGCTTGCAAACGGGCAGTCGATGGTTTGCGGCAATATGATGTCGGACGGAGCAAGTTATACCGTCACCGACACCTTAATTAAGCAAAATTATAAGAAAGAATCGTTGCCTAATTCGCTCGTTTATATGAGCATGGATTCGGGCTACGGCCCGGGAAACGCAACCTTTGCAAAAGCGTTTAGCGCAATAGGAGCGCAAGCTGTGGTAGGTTATTCAAACAAGGTTAGCGCGGCCTACGAATCGGCCTGTGTAAAAGATTTTGCTGAATACATTATTTTGGGAAAGACGATTGACGACGCGTATCAATACGTTATAACCAAGAATGGCGAATCCGACAATGGCGAAACCCCCGCCTATTTCGGCTATTACGGACCGAGCGACTGGTCGCTTTACGGATGGGAGCTGTCTAGCGGCACCGAATCCACCCAGATAACCAACGAGGACGAGCTTTTTGACACCCTCAATTACGCCATGCTTTCGCTCGGCACAAACAGCATGAGCCAATCAATCGAGGGATACCGTGTGCTTGACGCCGACAAGGACGGCTCAAAAGAGCTGTTTATGATGGCGAAAATGGACGGCGAACTGACCACCAATCTCGCATTCGATACCTTTAACAATGCACAAATTGCCCTCGACACGTCAAAGAGCGAGGACTACGATTTCAGAACGCTGTACGACTCGGCGAATACACAAATCTATTTATGCGAACAGTTTACAAATGACAATAACGCAAAGACGCTTTATACCTGGACGAATATGGGTTGGGACATCTTTGCCCGATACAGCGACGAAAAGGCAGGAAAACCGACATTCGTTTGGGATGGAAAAAACATTAGCGAAGCGGCTTTCAACGCCAACTTCCAAAAGGTATCGCAAGGCGCCCTGATGAGCAACTGGCGCAGCATGCTCAACCTCTATTACCAGACCGCCGACAGAAACAAGACGATTAACGACATTGCCGATAAATTCAAGACCATGTCGGGAGTTACCGAATTACTTGCTGCCGACTTTGATGGTGATAACTCAAATGAAGCGGCAATCGTTATCTCGGGATTCGGCAACGAATGGCTGAAAAATGTAGCAATTATGTCGCGTACAGGTAAGGAGCCGATTCTTTACGCACAGAATTTCGGCACATTTGTCATTTATATTGACGAAACCGACGTTGGTGTCGTTTTCAGAGTGGTTTATCTCGGCGCAAACGCATACGAGGAGGTATCCCTCGCAATCGGAGAATCCGGCGGTGTGGAGGTGTATTCCCCCAACGATATGAAAACAATAAACATCAAATTCAACGGAGAGGTTACCGACACGGCAGGATTCACCCTCACGGAAAAACACGATTACACCCTCAAAGGTGTTTGGGAAATGTCCGGTATTTCTGATGTGAAAATCACATTCGATAATAAAGATGGAGGCATAATTTATGCCGAAAACTATTCCTTTAAAACTGCCGGCTATGAAAAAGGTGTGTTTAAACACGAATTTTTTGTTACAGACAATACTATTCAAATTATATTAGAAAATAACGAACACCGGACATTCTTTCTTCAATGGACCTATGACGGCAACACAATTGGTCTGACCGATCAGAGTGTTCCGAGCGCTCCCCTTCGAATACTTAACAGAATCGATAAATTCGATCCCAATAAAGTTCCATCGGTTCCGGATTCGAGCTCATCAGAGCCCGAATCAAGCGGTTCATCATCGGAAACCGAATCTCCTGACGAAAGCAGCAGCGAGGTCTCTGAATAAAAAACAATATTAAAAAATCCTACACCGATTGGTGTAGGATTTTTTATTTATGTATTAACTCATACTCTTTCGAACAGCCAGAGTTCGCCGTACATATCCTTGTCGCTTACGACGTATTCGATACCATCGTTAAGCTGCTTTCCGGTGTATTCCTTGCCGGTTAAGCTATCTCTGTATGTAGCGTTTGCATCGGCTTCGCTGATTTTGAAGTTATAAACGATGTTCTCCCCTCTTGCTCCTTCATTCTGCAAATGAGTGAGGAGAATGCGGTCGGCATAACCTTCGCCCGATTCCTCGGTGGAAACGTAGTAATACGTGCTGATACCCTTTTTATTCTCGAAGGGTGAAACCAAGCGGTAAAGGTCGCCGTACTTGATCATCTGCTCTACCGAGCGGTAGAATTCAATCTGCTTCTTGATCTCGTTCTTTACGTCATCCTGCATTTTGAGAATGTGAAGCTCGTAGCCAAGCATACCTGCAATAGCAATCTTAAACTTATAGTCGAGCAGGTTCATATAATCTTCCAGTACCATCGGATTCGATACGTGGCAGGACATTACGTATGACGGATACGCAAGGAGTGAGCCGTACTGAATATGTACGCGATGACGTGCTGCGGTATTGTCACTGGTCCAAATCTGAGTCGAAACGGCCATCATAGCAAGGTCGTATCTTCCGCCGCCACCACTGCAGTTTTCGATCATTACGTCGGGATATGTTTCCTTAAACCAGTTAAAGAGGTCATATACACCGAGGTAGAAGCGGTAAAGTGCTTCGTCCTGACGGTCGGCAGGAAGATAGGGTGAGCCCGGCTCGGAAATGTGACGGTTGAAGTCCCACTTAATGTAGTCAATTGCTACGCCGTCAAATGTTTTCTTAAACGACTGTTTGAGGTATTCGACAACTGCGGGATTGGCAAAGTCAAGAAGCAACTGTGAACGTGAAAGTGAACGCTCTCTGCCATCGCAGGAAATGCACCAATCAGGATGCGCACGATAAAGGTCGCTATCGGGATTGATCATTTCGGGCTCAATCCAGATTCCGAATTTGATACCCGATTTCTTTACACGGTCAACGAAATCGGCAAGTCCATTCGGGAAACGGTCGGGGTTAGCATACCAGTCACCGAGACCTGCTCGATCGTTCAGACGCTTTCCAAACCAGCCGTCGTCCATTACTACCATATCCATACCGTATTTGATAGCTTCGTTACCAAAGTCGATGAGGACGTTTTCGTCAATTTCGAAGTAGCAAGCTTCCCAAGTATTGAGTACAACCGGGCGCTGCTTGAACGGGTCGCGCGGAACAATAGCATCGCGAACAAACTTATGCATATTGCGCGACATTCTGCCAAGTCCGTCGGCAGAATAGGTCATGATTGCTTCGGGAGAAGAAAAACTTTCGCCCGATTCGAGCTTGTATCCGAAATTCTCTTCGCCAAGGCCGATTAAAACGCGAGTGGCGCCATTCTGGTCAACCTCGACCTCGTCGAGAAAGTTTCCGCTGAAAACAAAGTTGAATGCGTAAACGTCGCCTTCGGTTTCGTTAGCATTCTTTGACACGAGGGCCATAAAGGGATTGAACTGATGGCTCGATGCACCTCTGCGGCTCATGATACGCTGGTTGCCTATCATTACAGGTGTACGCTGAACGTTACGCTCCTCCATGTGTGCGCCATAGAGAGAAATCATATCAAAATCGTGATGCGGCAAATCAAGACAGATGCTCATTGCCTTTTCGATTTTTACACTTTCGGTACCGTTGTTTTCGAGGGTAAAGTAGCGCGAAATAATATCGTGCTTCGGGAAAACGGTATAGAACAGATTGAGTTTACATCCGGTTAAACTATCAACCATGTGGATAATGAGTGTTTCTGTTCCCTCCTGCGCTCTGGCGCAAGGGATTCCCTTTATGGTTTCGCGACCGGTGATAATTTCGTAACTATCGTAGTAGAAGCTGGTGCAGCAGTTACCATTTGCGTTGCGCAATTTGAGGGCGGTACAACGGAAATCGCCGCTGCCAAACATTGCAAATTCATTGTAATCGTCATTAAGCGAAAAACCTTCGCCAATGTCGTTATAATAGGGTGAAAAGCTGCGGAAACGCGCCTTTCCCATGTATTCAGAACCTTTTTTACCGTAAAATAAATGTGTCAAGAAACGGTCGTATTCAATCTTCATTGCATATTCGGTGTTAGCCGTTTCGATAACAAAAATTTTACTTTCGTTGTCAAATCTAATGCTCATGTAAACTCTCTCCTATCGGATTTTTAATCATAGATTATCATAGTTTATAATTTATTTCAAGTCATTTTAGCCCTTTATTTAAATAACCTGAAAAATATTCCAATATTGCTATATTCCCTTTATTCCGCTCAAATATTTCTCGAAATTCACGCCGTACCAACGCGAATCATCATCCTCGGCGGAATCGGCTATCGCAGAAAGGGTAAAGTCGAGCGCTTTTTCGACCGCTGTGTCAAAACTCGTTCCGTCAAGATAAAGTGCCGTCAGCGCGGAAGCAAAAACGTCACCGCTTCCGTGGACCGAGCCGCTGATTTTCGGTCGAGTGTAGAGGGCGGTTTCACCCCTTTCGACGTCCATAACTGCGGTGGTTAGTTCGCCGTCGTTTATCTCGATTCCGGTGATGACAATTTTCTTTTTGCAAAGGGTGGATAATGCGTCGAGAAGGTGGTCAACCCCTTCCCTAGTCATGTGTACGCCGTCACTTTCGATTCCCGTGAGCAGGGATGCTTCGGTCAAATTGGGGGTTATAACGTCGGCAACCGAGCAAAGCCGTTTGATAGCGGTGATGTTTTTTTCAGCAAAGCCGCGATAAAGGCGACCGTTATCTCCCAAAACGGGGTCAACGACAACCAAGGTATCGTTATCGGCTAGCTTATTTACCAGCTCATAAATATAATCCGCCTGGTCGGGAGAAACAATATATCCACTGTAAATCGCATCAAAGCGGGTATCCAGCCGTTCAAAATGGTCGGCAATCTGCTTCATCTGGTCGGTCATATTAAAGCTGACAAAATCGCCAAACCCTTGCGCTGTGTGGGTGGATAAAAGCGCCGTCGGTAATATCACGCATTCGTGACCGACCGACGAAATTATCGGCAACGCTACCGTTAACGAGCATTTTCCCATACAGGAAATATCATTTATAGCGAGGATTCGCTTTTGCATCTGTTACGCCTCTCTTTTTTTCCTTTTACTGAACATAATAAAATAATTGTAACTCTTTTTGCCAAATTAGTCCATACCCAAATACAAAAAAATCAGCAGTCCTTTGATAAAAAAGACTGCTGATTATGATTTTTTAATATTAAAGTGCGTAGAAATATGAAAGCATTTCATCGGTGGTGTCTTCGTTATAGCTTGTAAGCGCGATGCATGCCATATATTTATCTTTTTTATAACAAACAACCTTTTGATAAACCTTTATTCCGCTTATTTCACAACCAACCTCTATTGCCGCATGACTGCCTCCTGCAAAGGTAACAGTCGTCTTTTTTGCGCTTATATTTTCGGCCATCAAATCCTCAAAGGTGCTTTTTACTCCCTCAACGCTTGAAGCAGCATACTCATCTTCCTTCATGGTAGCGCTGGAAATGATACCAAGATTTTCAATATTAATTACGATATTGCCAGAACTGTTACTCTTTACGGCCGACATATCATAAATAATCTCGGCTGTTTCCAGCGTTGATGCCATTTCATCATCGCCCATATCGTTTGTAATATCGTTCATCTCGCGAATCTCGCCATTAGAAAGGAAGGTCCAATCATCATTAAGCTTGCACCCGATGCCAAAGAATTTATTTTCATATTTATTGTCCGACGTTGAGCCCAATTCAATC
>JAFOCB010000204.1 GCA_017381515.1 Clostridia bacterium
GCTTTTTCATAAATATCAAATTCCTTTCTATACCTCTGATTACAGTTCGTTCTCTTTTGCTACAAGGCCGTCAACGCTATACATTTTGCGAAGCTTCGGCTTTTCAATTTTGCCGGTCGGGTTGCGCGGTACGTCGGCAAAAATAATCTTTCTCGGGCGTTTATATCTCGGCAAATCGAGACAGAAGGTATTAACCTCGTCTTCGTTAAGGGTTTCCCCTTCCTTCACCTGAATAATTGCCGCTGAAACCTCGCCTAAACGACGGTCGGGCAGACCAATTACTGCAACGTCGCTGATTTTGTCATGACGGCGGAGGAAATCCTCGATCTGAACGGGATAAATATTTTCGCCGCCCGAAATGATAACGTCCTTTTTACGATCGACGAGATAGATAAAGCCGTCGTTATCTTCGTAAGCCATATCGCCCGTAAACAGCCAACCATCAGCGAGAATTTCATTGGTAGCTTCCTCGTCCTTGTAGTAGCAAAGCATAACACCGTCGCCCTTTACTGCGAGTTCGCCTACCTCATTTTTAGAAAGTTTATTGTGCTTTTCGTCAACAATCATTGTTTCCCAACCGTAACCGGCCTTTCCTATTGCGCCGATGTGGTCGATATTTTCGATACCGAGATGGACACAGCCCGGTCCGATAGATTCGCTCAAACCATAATTTGTATCGTAGTCGTGGTTGGGGAATATATTTTTCCATCGTTTGATTAAGCTTGGTGGTACCGGCTGAGCGCCAATATGCATCAGTCTCCACTGGTCAAGCTTTAATTCGGATATGTCGATTTCTCCGCGGTCGATTGCGTCGAGAATGTCCTGCGCCCACGGAACGAGCAACCAAACGATTGTGCATTCTTCATTAGATACGGAATTAAGTATGTATTTCGGCTCGGTTCCTTTTAAAAGGACCGCCTTTGACCCTGCGAGCAAGCTACCGAACCAGTGCATTTTTGCTCCCGTGTGATAGAGCGGCGGTATGCAGAGGAAGGTGTCCTCGCGCGTCTGACCATGGTGATTCTGCTCGGTTTTTGCCGCGTGGACAAGCGCTTTATGAGAATGTAAAATTGCCTTTGGGAAACCAGTTGTACCCGAGGAGAAATAGATTGCGGCATTGTCGTCGTCGCAGATGTCGATTTCGGGTGTTTTGGTACTGCAATAGGTGACCAGCTTGTCGTAGCTTTCGGCATAGGCGGGGCAATCGTCCCCTGCGTAAATCCACATCTTTATCTTCGGTACCTTGTGGCAAATCTCCTCTACGCGACCAACAAATTCGGGACCGAATACGATATATTCGGCATCTGCTTTGTCGAGGCAGTAGGCAATTTCATCGGCGGTGTAGCGGAAATTAAGCGGCACCGCAAGGGCTCCCGTACGGAGAATACCGAAATAAATCGGCAACCATTCGAGGCAATTCATAAGCAGGATTGCAACCTTTTCGCCCTTCTTTATTCCGCGCGAAAGGAGCAGGTTTGCAAAGCGATTCGCCTTCTTATTAAACTCGCCCCAAGTGATTTCACGACGATAGGTTTCGGCGGCGGTGGACTGGGTGAGCGAAAACTCGCGCCATGTCATATTCTTATTATTTTCGAGCTTTGGGTTGATTTCGACCAAACTGACGTCATCGGTGTAAAGCTCGGCATTTTTTTGTAAAATTTCGGTAATCGGCATATTTCATCTTCCTCAAATAATTTATTTTACAATGTATACATCTTATCACAAAAAATCGCAGATAGCAAGTAAATTTTTTAACACTTTAAAGGTTTAAATCGTTAAATTTTAGTTTCTGTTTATTTTTACTAAAAACATTATTTGGGCGATTGAATTTTACGGGCAAAAATGATATAATTTTTGTATATTCATTAGGTGGTGAAAATGATGATTGACAACGAGGATTTGAAATTCAACTTTGGCTGTGCGAGCTGTGGGTATAAAGAGGTAAAAAGGCGCATTCCCGTATCGCGAATTATCGGTAAACTGGACGAGCTTCTTTCGAAAAACGAGATGGAGGAAGTAACTCGACTGCTGGATAACTGGCGTAGAGAAGCCATCGAAATAGGCGATTTGTCGGGTGAATTGTCAATCGTCAACGAGCAGCTCGGTCATTTCAGAAAGGTGCAAAATCGCGATGCAGGACTCGAATCGGTCGAGCGTAGTATCGAGCTTGTTAAGCTGCTCGGCATCGAAAACGAGGTTTCGGGTGCGACCATTTTACTCAATGCGGCAACAACGCTAAAAGCATTCGGACAGCCCGAAAAGGCACTCCCGATTTATGATAAGACATACACGGTTTATGCCGAAAAACTCGATAAAAACGATGCTCGATTCGGTGGTTTTTTTAACAACAAGGGACTTACCTTGCAGGACCTTTGCCGATTTGACGAGGCAAAAGAATGCTACGACAAGGCGCTCGAAATCATGCAAAGTGTTGATGGCGGACTTGCCGACTGTGCGGTGACATACGTTAATATCGCTCACCTCTTTGAAAAAAGTATGGAGGATAACGAAAATGCGGTCAATTCCGCGCTCGAAAAGGCGCAAAAAATACTCGATGGGGACGAAATCGAGCGAAATTCGTACTATGCCTTTGTTTGCAGTAAATGTGCCCCGTCATTTGACTATTTTGGATTCTTTTATTACGCAAACGAGCTGAAAGAAAGGTCGAAACGGATATATGAAGGGGCTTGAATTAGCGCGAAAATATTATGAGGAATATGGTCGCAAAATGATTGATTCACAGTTTGCCGACGTTGCCGACCGAATTTGTGTCGGTCTTGTTGGGGAGGGGTCGGAGTGTCTCGGTTATGATGACGATATTTCGACCGACCACGATTTTGAACCCGCATTCTGCCTCTTTATCACGAAAGAGGACGAGAAAAAATTTGGATTTGAGCTTGAAAGGGCGTATTCAAAACTGCCCAAACAATTCATGGGATATGAACGGCAAAAGCTTTCGGCGGCAGGAGGAAAGCGACATGGAATAATCGTTATAGACGATTTTTATAAAAGATTTCTCGGTGCCGCAAACGCTCCCAACACGATAGAAAGATGGCTTTACACGCCGTCGCAATCGCTACTTAATGCGTCAAACGGTAAAATTTTCAGGGACGATTTGGGACTCTTTTCGGCGGTACGAAACGAGATTAAAAAAGGGTACCCGCGCGACATTCAGCTCAAAAAAATCGCCGCTCACACGATATTTATGGCGCAAGCGGGACTGTATAATTATCCGCGACTGATAAAACGCGGTGAAACAGGTGCGGCACAGTTGGCAGTATTTGAATTTGTAAAAAATGCGATTTCGGTAATTTATCTGCTTAACAACAGTTACGAGCCATTTTATAAATGGGCGTATCGCGGGATGAGAGAACTTGAAATATTGGGCAATCTATGCTCCCCTCTCGCCGTCCTGACCGAGCTTGGAAACTCGCCCGAAGAATCGGCGGCGAAGACGGAAACCATCGAGGAAATTGCGCAACTTTTGATAAGCGAATATCACAAAATAGGTATCAGCAACTCGGCTTCAAACGAACTTGAGGCCCACGCTTACGCGATTATTAAAGGAATCGAAAACATTGAGCTGCGCAATATGCACATCATGCAAGGAATATAAAAGCATAAAAATAACCTGATGCAGTTGAATTTGCATCAGGTTTATTTTTTTATTTCTTTGAGTCGATAAATTTACAGGCGGCAAGTGCGGCAGTTGCTCCGTCGGCCATAGCCGTTGTGAGCTGTCTGACCTCTTTTTTACGACAGTCACCCGCTACAAAAATGCCCTCTGTCGTAGTAAGACACGCTTCGTTAGAATCGGCATATCCTCTTTCATCAAGAGTAATAAGCTCTGAGAAAATATCATTCTGAGGAATGAGTCCGATTGCGACAAACATTCCGTCGAGGGAAATCTCGGTCTTTGTCCCATTTGACTGATTTGCGATTACGATTCCTTTGAATTCCGTATCGCCGAGCAAAGAGTCGACGGTTGCGCCCAAAATGACCTCGATATTATCCTTGTTCTCAATCTGTTTTTGGAGCATTTCTTCGCCCGTGAGGAAGTCGAGATTCTGGATTATGCAAACCTTTTTCGCAAGTTCAGCGAGGAGTAATGCCTCCTGTAAAGCCGAGTTTCCTCCGCCGATAACTGCGACAGTTTTGTCACGATAGAATGCACCGTCACAAACGGCACAGAAGGAGATTCCTTCGCCGATAAACTGTTCCTCTTTTTCGAGTCCGAGGAGTCGGTGCTTGGCTCCAGTGGCAATGATAACCGCCTTTGCCTCAAATTCGCCGCTGTCGGTGACAACGGTTTTTATCTCGCCGTTTTTGACCTCGGTGACTTCGCAAAATTCAACCTCTGCGCCCTGAGCGATTACCTGCTCGACCAATTTTTCGGCGTATTCGTTACCCGTAACGCTCAAAAAACCTGGAATGTTCTCGACCTTTGGCGAATAGGTTATCTGACCGCCGAAGGTTGCCTTTTCGGTAACGAGAACCTTTTTATTCGCTCTCAATGCGTAGAGGGCGGCGGTAAGCCCCGCAGGGCCACCGCCGACAACTATAATATCATACATTTATTTTAGTTCCTCTTTTATTTTCGATTATGCTAAATAGCCCTTGATTGCGCCTGCACCTGCGTATTTTGTAACCTCGCCGTTCTTTACTACAACGAGTGTGGGTGCCTGCTTGATTCCGAGAGAATTGGTAAGTTCGACGTTATCGGTTGCAAGTAACTTTTCGTACTTGTAGCCGGCCTTATCGAGCATTGCACAAGCAATCTTACAATTCGGGCAGGTTGCCGAGGTGAAGAGGTAGCTTCCGTCAGCTAGTCCATCGGCCTTTACCTCGTCGGCCTTGCAATCGCACTTTTTATCCTCAGGATTGCGGTTGAGAACGCTTGTTTCGATATTGTATTCGAGACGTTCGTTGTATTCCTGAGTCTTTCCTTCGTTCCAGTTCTGAACCGGGCGGTAGTAACCGGTGATTCGGCTATATACCTCGGCTGTTTCGCCGCATTCGGGGCAGGTGTACTGTTCGCCGCTGATATATCCGTGATTCTTACATACCGAGTAGGTTGGAGAAATGGTGTAGTAAGGCAACTTATAATTTTCGGCTATCTTGCGTACAAGGGTAGCTGCTGCTTCCCAATCGGGCATCTTTTCTCCGAGGAAGGCGTGGAATACTGTACCCGAGGTGTAGCGTGTCTGCAACTCGTCCTGAATGTCAAGTGCGGTGAAAATATCGTCGGTGTAACCAACGGGGAGATGGCTACTATTGGTGTAGTAGGGGGCTCCGCCTGCTTCTGCTGCGGTGATAATTCCGGGGAACTGGGCAACGTCGTGCTTGGCCAGAC
This sequence comes from Clostridia bacterium, assembly GCA_017381515.1. Taxonomy (GTDB): domain Bacteria; phylum Bacillota; class Clostridia; order Oscillospirales; family Acutalibacteraceae; genus UMGS1976. The sequence goes on from JAFOCB010000204.1 coordinate 5,354, forward strand.
GATATGATGTTGACTCGGCAGGTGTTGCTTCGAGGTTATAGAGGTCACCGTACTGCTCCTGATAGTCGGAGAGGCGCTCTCTCATGTGGTCGAGGACCTCCATGGTAAACTTCTGGCATTTTTCTTCGGTCATGTCGGCCTTTATCCAGTTTGCATTGAGACCTGCTTCGTTCATGCCGACAAGTCCGATTGTCGAGAAGTGGTTATCAAGTGTACCGAGGTAACGCTTTGTGTACGGGTAGAGTCCTTCGTTAAGAAGCTTTGTGATTACGGTACGCTTGATTTTGAGTGAGCGGGCAGAAACGTCCATCATTCTGTCGAGGCGCTTGTAGAAATCCGCCTCATCGGTAGCGAGATATGCGATTCGCGGCATATTGATTGTAACTACGCCGATTGAACCTGTACTTTCGCCCGAGCCGAAGAAACCTCCCGACTTTTTACGCAGTTCGCGAAGGTCAAGGCGGAGACGGCAGCACATTGAACGTACGTCGCTCGGTTCCATATCGCTATTGATATAGTTTGAGAAGTAAGGTGTACCGTATTTTGCGGTCATTTCGAAAAGAAGCTTGTTATTCTCGGTCGGTGACCAGTCAAAGTCGCTGGTAATCGAGTATGTCGGAATCGGATACTGGAAGCCGCGTCCGTTTGCGTCACCTTCGATCATGATTTCGATAAATGCCTTGTTTACGAGCTTCATTTCTTCCTGGCAGTCGCCGTAGGTGAAATCCATTTCCTTTCCGCCAACGATTGCGGGAAGGTCGCGAAGGTCGTTCGGTACGGTCCAGTCGAGAGTGATATTCGAGAAGGGTGCCTGAGTACCCCAACGTGACGGAGTATTTACGCCGTAGATGAAGGACTGGATGCACTGCTTAACCTCTTTATAAGAAAGGTTGTCAATCTTTACAAACGGGGCAAGATAGGTGTCGAAGGACGAGAATGCCTGAGCTCCTGCCCATTCATTCTGCATAATTCCGAGGAAGTTTACCATCTGGTTGCAGAGGGTGGAAAGGTGACCTGCCGGTGATGAAGTAATCTTTCCGGGGACACCGCCGAGTCCTTCTTTGATAAGCTGCTTTAAGCTCCAACCTGCGCAATAGCCGGTGAGCATCGAAAGGTCGTGAATGTGAATATCACAATTTCTGTGAGCCGAGCTGATTTCTTCGTCATATACTTCGGTGAGCCAGTAGTTGGCTGTGATTGCGCCCGAGTTTGACAAAATGAGTCCGCCGACAGAATATGTAACGGTAGAATTTTCTTTTACTCGCCAGTCGAGGACGTTAACGTAATTGTTAACAGTTTCCTTATAGTCGAGGTAGGTATTTTTGAGGTTGCGGAGCTTCTCTCTCTGCTTACGGTAGAGGATGTATGCCTTTGCTACGCCGTCATATCCGCCCTGTGAAAGAACCGACTCGACGCTGTCCTGAATGTCCTCAACTGCTACGTGGCCGTCCTTGATTTTCGGCAAGAAGTCGGCTGTAACCTTTAACGCGAGGAAGTCGATGATATTATCGGTGTATTCGGTATTTGTTGCCTCGAAGGCCTTTTTCATAGCGTTCGCAATCTTTGCGATGTCAAATTCTGTGACTTTTCCGTCTCTTTTGATAATCTGATACATAATTCTTTCTCCTCTTTCATATTCCTCTTACCTCGGCGGTAGGAATGTATTCCCTCACCGCTTCGGCGAAGTTATTTATTTCTGATTCAGTATAAGCGTCAAGCCCATTCGGCGAAATGAGATTACCCGAATCCTTGAACTGTTGGAGGTAATACTCCTTGGCTCCGCTGATCCATTTCGCAAGACTTATTAGGTCCTCTTTTGTGTGGATTCCTTTTACTACTGTTGTGCGAAACTCATATTCAATTTCACCATTCAGTAGAAATTCCTTTGATTCGGCGACCGAGCTTATGTCGAAATTATCGATTCCAACCGCCTTTGAATAATTTTCGGGGGAACTCTTTATATCCATCGCGACACGGTCAACCAATCCGTTTGAAACAATTTCTTTTAACAGTTTTGGATTGGTTCCGTTTGTATCAAGCTTGATTTTGTATCCGAGCCCCTTTATCCGTCTGAGTAATAAAACTATGTCCTCGTAAAGAAGCGGCTCTCCTCCCGTGATTACCACGCCGTCGAGAATTCCCTTTCGCTTTGTTAAAAAGTCGAATAATGCTTCTTCGTCAAGTTTGTCATCATTTGGGCTGAGGACAAGCGACGCATTATGGCAAAATGGGCATCTGAAATTACAGCCCGAGGTAAAAATCGTACAGGCAACCTTTCCCGGATAATCGAGCAAGGTCATCTTTTGTAATCCGGATAAATGCATACGCTTTCCTCCCTTCTTGACGAGTGAATTCATTGTATCACATATTGTATAACAAGTCAACACCAAACACAAGATATAGTTGATTTTTTTGTTATTTTTTATTTTTTTGTCACAACATATAGTGATAATAAACCAAAAATTTCGACTTTTTTAAGCAGTATTAACAAATAGGTTCCCAAATTATGTAATATCAGTAAATTTTAGGTTTCGCAAAACAACTAAAAAAGGTATGACGAGCACGCTCGTCATACCTTTTTATACAATATATTGTGTATCACTTATTTCATTGAAATAGCTTCTTTTGCCTTTTTGCAGATATTTTCGGCGTTGAGTCCGAAAATATCGAGAAGCTCGGTTGCGGGACCTGACATACCAAACACATCCTCTACGCCGACCTTCTTAATCGGTGTGGGACATTCCTCGGAAAGAAGCTCGGAAACGGCTGAGCCGAGACCACCGATCACCGAATGTTCCTCGGCGGTAACGATTGCGCCTGTTTCCTTTGCTGCCTTGATAACAAGGTCATTATCAAGCGGCTTTATTGTTGCCATATTGATAACGCGGGCAGAAACACCTTCCTCTTTAAGCTGTTCGGCTGCGGCAAGAGCACGTTCAACCATGAGTCCGGTTGCGATAATAGTAACGTCGTCACCTTCTACGAGGGTGACACCCTTTCCTACCTCAAACTTGTAATCCTCGTCGAAAATAACGGGTACTGCAAGTCGGCCAAAGCGGAGATAAACCGGTCCGTCGATTTCGGCTGCAGCGATAACGGCGGCCTTTGCTTCAACAGTGTCGGCAGGGTTGATAATAGTCATTCCGGGGATGGTACGCATAATTGCGATGTCCTCGTTGCACTGGTGGGTAGCGCCGTCCTCACCGACAGAAATTCCTGCGTGGGTTGCGCCAATCTTTACGGGGAGATGTGTGTAACCGAGGGTGTTACGTACCTGTTCAAAAGCACGTCCTGCGGCAAACATCGAGAATGAACTTGCAAATACGTTCTTTCCTGCTGCGGCAAGTCCTGCGGCAACGCCAATCATATTCTGTTCGGCGATTCCACAGTTGAAAAAGCGGTCGGGATATGCCTTTTTAAACTGAGCTGTCTGGGTAGCTGCGGCAAGGTCAGCGTCGAGTACGACTACGTCCTTGTTCATCTTTCCGAGCTCGATAAGGCCGTCGGCATAGCCCTGTCTGGTTGCTATCTTTTTAACTTCACTCATTATTTTAACCCTCCAATGCAGCAAGCTTTTCGTTAAGTTCGTTCATGGCTACGGCATATTCATCGGCGTTGGGTGCCTTTCCGTGCCAGCCAACCTGATTTTCCATAAAGGATACACCCTTACCCTTTAAGGTTTTGAGAATGATAACCGAGGGCTTGTCCTTTACGGTTTCGGCGTGAGCGATTGCCTGCTCGATTGCGTCAAAATCGTTGCCGTCGATGATGGTAACATCCCAGCCGAAAGCCGCAAACTTTTCGTCAATCGGGCAGGGTGAGTTTACTTCCTCGAGGGTACCGTCAATCTGAAGATTATTGAAATCGACAAAAGCGGTTAGATTGTCAAGCTTTTTATTAGCGGCAAACATTGCTGCTTCCCAAACCTGACCTTCCTCAATTTCGCCGTCACCGAGAGCGGCATAAACGCGGTATGAAGCGCCGTCAAGCTTTGCTGCAAGTGCCATTCCGCAAGCGGTCGAAATGCCCTGACCGAGTGAGCCGGTGGACATATCAACACCGTCGATTGCGATGCTCGGATGTCCCTGAAGAAGCGCATTCGGCTTACGCAATTTCTTTATCTCGTCGGTGGAGAAAAAGCCGCGAAGAGCAAGCACCGAGTAAAGTGCAGGTGCGGCATGACCCTTTGACAAAACGAATCTGTCTCTATCTTTCATGTCAGGATTCTTCGGGTCGACATTCATTTTTTCAAAATAAAGATAGGTAAGAAGGTCAACTACCGAAAGTGAACCGCCGGGATGTCCCGACTTTGCATTATAGGTTCCTTCGATGATTCCCATTCGTGCCTTTGTTGCAA
>JAFOCB010000205.1 GCA_017381515.1 Clostridia bacterium
GATAAATTTACCGAATGTGGTTTCAAATGGGGTGTTTATTGTATTATATAAATATATATTTGTCAAAATATACTATATTTATACGGCTGACCTGCTTTCACCGTTTAAATATTTTTTTAATTGTAACAATATCGCCTTTTCTCGTCGGGAGATTTGCACCTGCGTCATTCCGAGCTGCTTTGCCGTTTGGGACTGTGTCTTTTCACCAAAATAACGCAGCTCGATTATTCGCCTGTCCCTCTCGTCAAGAATGGACACCGCCGCATCGACCATAACGCGATTATAGATACTGTCACGCTCGTCAAAGGCGATGTCAAGCTCCGACTGTTCCTCCGAGTCGGTCACGGTCAAGGAAACGGGTGTCGCTCCTGCGCAAATTGCTTCGGCAATCTGTTCGGCTTCCACGCCCATTTCTTCGGCAAGTTCGGCTACGGTCGGCTCACGTCCCATTTTTAATGAAAGACGATTTCTCTCACGCGAAACGCGAAGAGACAGTTCCTTTAACGAACGGCTGACCTTTACGGCACCACCATCGCGAAAAATTCTCTTTATCTCGCCGAGAATTGCCGGGACAGCGTAGGTAGAAAAGCAGAGTCCACGCTCCTCCTCAAAGCGGTCGGCGGCTTTTATAAGTCCAACGCAACCGGCTTGATACAAGTCGTCGTATTCGACTCCCCTGCCGACAAATCGGTGGCAACAGGAATGAACGAGTCCCAAATTATCGGTGATTAAATCATTACGCTCAGCCATTTGCTCGCGTCCTATACGAAAGCTGCTTAGTTAAAATTACAGTGGTGCCTTTGCCTACCTTTGAGCGGACATTAAGCTTGTCCATAAATGAGCCCATTACCGCAAAGCCGAGTCCTGCTCTTTCACCACCTGCAGTGGTATAAAGCGGCTCCATGGCTTTTTTTACGTCCTCGATACCACAACCGCGGTCACGAATAGTAATTTTGACCAGACGATTCTCGAATATTCTTACAGTTATGTAAACGGTATCGATACGCTCGCTGTAAGCGTGGACGATACAATTTGTCACCGCCTCGGACACGGCAGTTTTAATATCGTTGATTTCTTCAATGGTCGGGTCTAGCTGGGCAATAAAGGATGCCACCGCAACCCTTGCAAACGCTTCATTGGACGAGCAAGAAAGCAAATTTATCTTTACCTCATTTATCGGTTTCATTTTTAAATCCTCCTCTGTCGATTACGGCCAGTCGTTCAAGTCCCGAGAGTCGCATTACCTTATATATTTGTGGGGACGTATTTGTAATATGAAGCTCTGCACCGATTTCGCGCGTTTTTTTATACCGTCCCATTACAAGTCCTATTCCCGACGAGTCCATAAAGGTCAAATCGCGAAAGTCAATTATCACAAGTGTCGGTTGGTTGGCATCGATTGATTTATCGATTTCCTCGCGAATGGATGCTGCCGCGTGATGATCGAGCTCACCGTCAAGTCGCGCGGTCACAACCTCACCCGTTACGTCGATATTTACAGCCATTTTTTACACTTCCTTTGTTTAAAATGGGCATAAAAATACCCGTTACCTTAATATATAAGGAAACGGGTATTTATTTATAGAAAAGCTTGTCGGCTAATTCTGTATTTATTTGTAAAATTTGATAAGCTTGGGTCGAATTGCCGACGCGAGATAGAGTGAACCGCAAACGACAACGGGGTTATCCCCTGCCACCGTGCGTGAAAGGGATATTGCGCGGCTATACGAATCGGCAACAGTGGCCGACCGACAATATTTCTGCGCAACCTTTTTCAGTTCAGCTGCCGTCATTGTACGGGGATTCGGTACCTTGACGGTGATTATATCCGAAAAGCAGGGTGCGAGAATACCGAGGGTTTCGTCAACGTCCTTGTCGGCGAGCATTCCCATTACGGCTACAACCTTTTTGTCACCGAAAATATCCTTTAGTGCCGATGAAAGCGCCTTTGCTCCATTCGGGTTATGGGCGCCGTCAAGCAACACAACGGGATTATCGCAAACCAACTCCATTCGAGCAGCAAAAAATGTCTTTTCAATTCCGTTGACAATATTTTCAGGTGAAATGCCGATTTTTAGAGCCGCTTCGATGGCGGTTGCGGCATTGAGCCGCTGATGAGCGCCGATAAGGTGAAGATTAAACTCCATCTCTTTATAATTAACCCTACTACCGCAAATACCTTTATCCTCGTACTGAAAATCGGTTGACGGGACAACAAACTCGCTGGAATTAAGCCGAGCTATTTCTGAAACAACATCTGCCGCATCTTTATACTGGTCGGGATACATAACTATCGGTGCGCCTTTTTTAATAATTCCGCATTTTTCATGCGCTATTTTCAACACGGTGTCGCCAAGCACGGCGGTATGGTCGAGGTCTATTCGAGTAATGACCGATACCTCGGGTGATTCGATTATATTAGTCGCGTCAAGGCGACCTCCCATACCCACCTCAAGTACGGCAAAATCACAGCTCTTTTCCTTAAAATAGATAAAGGCAGCACAGGTGATTAACTCAAATTCGGTAACACACAGTCCTTCGCTATCCACCCTCTCGACCAAAGGGGCTAAAAAGGTTATTATCCGCGCAAAGTCCTTCTTTGAAATCATTTCGCCGTTTATTTGGATTCGTTCGCGAAAATCGATTACGTAAGGTGAAATGTAAAGACCTGTTTTTTTATTCGACTCGATTAAAATATTACTGAGCATTGTACTGACGGAGCCCTTTCCGTTGGTCCCTGCGATATGGATAAAGCGCATATCCCGCTGTGGATTATTACACAGCTCGGTTATGCGCCTGATGCTATCCAAACCGGGACGGCTGCCGAATTTCTGCCTTGAATGCACGAAGCTCAGCGCTTCCCTATAATTCATTGTAACGCTTTCAGCCTTTCTTCGACCATTGATAGCTTTTCTTTATATACTTCGAGATTCTTTCTCTGCTCGGCTACAACCTTTTCGGGTGCCTTGCTGACAAAGCCGGGATTGTTCAGCTTGTTTTCGACAAACTGAATGTCCTTTAATGCAGCATCTCTTTCCTTATTCAGACGGGCTCTCTCGGCTTCGAAATCGATAAGGTCGCCAAGCGGCATATAAATCTTTGCATCGTCGGTGATGATTGTAACTGCCGACGGGTCAACATTAGCCACGTTTATCTCGACCTCGGAAGCATAAGCCAGACGCTTAAAGAATACTGCTCCCGATTCAAAGGTATCGCCGTAGGTGCTTTCGATGATAACGTTTGCCTTTCGTGACGGAGGTACGTTCATCTCGTTACGGCGGACACGAATAGCGCGGATACCCTTTACAATTCGCTCGAATTCAGCTTCCTCAGCGGTAAATTCGAGGTCCTTGCTGTATTCAGGCCACTTTGAAATCATGATGCTTTCACCCTCGTGAGGGAGTGACTGCCAAATTTCTTCGGTAATAAAGGGCATAAAGGGATGGAGCAACTGCAACATTCCTGTCATTACGTAAACGAGGACTGCACGAGCGGTATCGGCTGCTTTTTCGTCCTCGGAATTGAGACGAACCTTTGACAGTTCGATGTACCAGTCGCAGAAAATATCCCAAATGAAATCGTAAAGCTTCTGTACCGCTACACCGATTTCAAACTTGTCGAGATTCTCTGTTACATCCTTGACCAAATTATTGTACTTTGATAATACCCACTTATCCTCTAACGAAAGGTCGTCGGGTAAATAGGGTGCTTTTTGGTCCTCGGGGAGATTCATGAGGATAAAGCGTGATGCGTTCCACAGCTTGTTGGCAAAGTTGCGCGATGATTCAACCTTTTCGGGAATGTAGCGCATATCGTTACCGGGGCTATTTCCTGTTGCGAGAGAGAAACGAAGTGCATCGGCACCATACTTTTCAATCTCGAGGAGGGGGTCAACGCCGTTTCCAAGCGATTTTGACATCTTTCGTCCCTGGGCATCGCGGACAATACCGTGAATGAGTACAGTGTCGAATGGAACCTCGCCCGTATATTCGAGGGCGGAGAAAATCATTCGAGCTACCCAGAAGAAGATAATATCATATCCTGTAACGAGTGTATTTGTAGGATAGAAATATTTTAAATCCTCGGTGCTTTCGGGCCAACCAAGGGTTGAGAAGGGCCAAAGCGCAGACGAGAACCAGGTATCGAGGGTATCCTCATCCCTGTCGAGATGGGTGCAACCGCACTTCGGACAAACGGTGGGCTCCTCCTTCGCTACGATGGTTTCGCCACAATCAGCACAGTACCACGCAGGAATACGATGTCCCCACCAAAGCTGACGCGAAATACACCAGTCCTTGATATTCTCCATCCAGTTATAATAAATCTTATCAAATCGTTCGGGGATAAACTTTACCTCGCCGTCGCGAACTGCTTTAATAGCCGGCTTTGCGAGGGGTTCCATTTTAACAAACCACTGCTTTGATACGCGGGGCTCAACGGTGGTATGACAACGATAGCAAGCACCAACGTTATGCGAATAATCCTCGACCTCTATAAGCGCACCTTCAGCTTCGAGGTCGGCAACAATCGCCTTTCGTGCCTCGTATCTGTCCATTCCGGCATACTTGGGATATTCGTCGGTAATCTTTGCGTCGTCGGTCATTACATTGATAACCGGCAGATTGTGACGGAGTCCTACCTCAAAGTCATTCGGGTCGTGTGCAGGTGTAATCTTTACAACGCCGGTACCAAAATCCATTTCGACGTAGTCGTCGGCAACAACGGGGATTTCGCGTTTAACCAGCGGTAAAATAACAGTCTTACCCACTACATCCTTGTATCTTTCATCATTCGGGTTTACGGCAAGCGCTGTATCACCGAGCAATGTTTCGGGACGAGTGGTAGCGATATTCATGTATCCGCTTCCGTCGGCAAAGGGATAACGTAAGTGCCAGAAATGTCCTGCCTGGTCCTCGTACTCAACCTCTGCCTCGGAAATTGAGGTGAGGCAGGTCGGACACCAGTTGATAATCTTTTCTCCGCGATAAATGAGCCCCTTTTCGTAAAGGCGAACAAACACCTCGTTTACCGCTTTGTTACATCCTTCATCGAGGGTAAATCTTTCTCTATCCCAGTCGCAGGATGAGCCGAGCTTTTTAAGCTGCTCGACAATTCTGCCGCCGTAGGTACGTTTCCAGTCCCAAGCTCGTTCAAGGAACTTTTCTCGTCCGAGATGCTCCTTCTTTAAGCCCTCCTCGGCCATAGCTGCAACAATCTTTGCCTCGGTGGCGATTGAAGCATGGTCGGTACCGGGAAGCCAAAGGGTCGCTCTGCCCTGCATTCTTCTGAAACGGATCAGAATATCCTGAAGGGTATTGTCAAGGGCGTGTCCCATGTGAAGCTGACCGGTAATATTGGGCGGGGGTATAACGATGGTGTAGGGTTCCTTTTCGGGATCAATCTCGGCATGGAAGAATCCACCATCTACCCAAAATTTATAAAGTCGATCCTCTACCGATTGGGGATCGTATGTTTTTGCTAATTCTCTGCTCATGTAAATCCTCCTCGCAGATTCCATATAAATAATATTTTATCTATTTATTCAATTTTTGTCAAATATTTTATGATACTTCTGCATATTCTTTTATAAGAGTTTGAAAAGTGGCGAAAACAGTACCAATAATGGTACAACCCCTTTGCTAAACTATAATCAACGAAACAAAAGAAATCAGGAGGAAATAAAAATGACAAACGGACAAATTTTACACACGCTTTTTGAAGGGCTTATGATTGTTCTGCTTATTATCGGTTTCATATTCGAAGACAAGCTGGTTGCATTCGAGGAAAGAATAATTCGTCGCCACAAACAAAAGAAGCGCAGAGCGGCAAAAGCCGAAATCATCAACTATGTCCCCTACACCGAAAACACCAATGTTGCAAAGTAAAAAACGCGGTCAAATGACCGCGTTTTTTATTATCACATATACTGCAAAATATTCTTTACATGGACGAATTTGATAACGTCCTTTTTATTCTTTATAATTTCGGTTACAATCTTATCCACCTGGATAAATTCGTATCCAGTGAAATTAGACGCGGACATATCAATTAAAAAATACATAGGCGCACTCGAAATCGGTTCAACCGCAGAAATCCAATTCTTAAATCCATCGACGTCGGTGAAACTTATTAAAGCGGTAATATTAC
>JAFOCB010000206.1 GCA_017381515.1 Clostridia bacterium
CGACGGCATGAAGGCAAGAGAAATGGATACCATCGTTACAGTAGCAATCTACGACGCTGATGGCAACCAGATTTCGAACCAGGTAACATACTCGGTTAACTCGTACGTATATAGCAAGCTCAACAACTCGAGCACTACACTCGTAGCACTCGTAAATGCTATGGCTAGATTCGGTTACGCTAACCAGCAGTACAACCTCAACAAATAAGTTGAACTGAAAAAAGCGGCTGAAACCGACTGTTCTAAACTGAACTACGCGGTTGAGCCAAAACCCCTAGCTGAAAACCCAGCTAAACTAAACTAAAAAAAGCGCAGAGAGTAAAATCTCTGCGCTTTTTGTATTTGTGATAGGGGGATGACTGCGTGCCCTTCTTGTGTTTTGTGATAGGGGGATGACTGCGTGGCCTTTTTTGTGTTAAGGGACAGTGTTGTGCTTTTTTTGATTGAGAGGATGTTTGTGTTTTTTAAATTGTGGGGGATTGTTTTTTTCTATTCTTGATAAGCGCGGCAACGGCAACCAAAGCGACCGCGGCGGCGGTTAAAATGCCGATCGTGAGCCACGGAACAGCCGAAATGCCCGTTATATCAAATTCGCCGCTATCAGCATTCTGCAATCTGCCAAAAATTGCGGCGGTGTCGTAAATGAGAACCCCTGCCAGAATGAAAAGTGCCGCCGTCATAAAAACACGAACGGCTTTCGGTTGCTCGGTGGAAGCGGTGCTTCTCGGTCCGAGTCGGTCGGCGGTGAAATCGAGCGTTTTTGTCAAATAGAAGCCGCCAATTACTGTGACGATGGTTTCGGGCAGCATATAGGTCGCGTTGTAAATGAGCGAATAGATAAGCCCGTCACCGCTCGGGACAGAAACGCCTGCCCAAACGGTGCAACCCGCGATGACGTGAAAAATATATCGCACAGCGCAGGCGACCAAAACGCCGCCAAATAAGGATATTGACTGCTTTTGGTATGATTTTGACCCAAAGATGCCGACAAGTCCCAGCGCGGCAAAGGCAAGGATAAAGTCAAGCACAACTATTGCAACAGCCGCCTGCCACGAAGTTGCATAGCTTAGCGCGTTCATACCGAGAATAAGCTGGGTGCCGCCATAAACTGCACCCGTAATAATTCCGCGAACGAGCCCGTAGCGATATGCAACCAGCATAATCGGCAGCATACTGCATACGGTGACGCTTCCGCCATAGGGAAGATCGACCGCCTTAAACATACTCAGTACGGTGGCAAGGGCAATCATAATCGCCCCTTCGCAAAGCCAGATGATGTTTTTTCTCTTTTTGTTCATAAAAAAACGCCTCCAAAAAGTGGTTTTTATATTTTGAACGCATTTTATGATCCTTAAAGCTCGTTAAAGCATAAAAAATACGCCGCGGAAATATACGCGGCGTAAAAAAGCACAATATATCTGCTTACCTACGTCGGCATTATCCGAATCAGGTTAAAGGGTCAGGACGAAACACATCCAATCTCAGCCGACTATAATTTGTCAGCACCCCTGCGTTCAATTTTCAATAATTATTATATTCGAATCCGGTCGTTTGTCAAGACAGTTTGTCGAAAAGCCGCTTGTTTATGCGAAAGAGCGGTCTTTTTGCTGTTAATAACTCTGTTGAAACGGTTAAAGTTGCCACGTTTTACCAAAATTCGCTTTATGCGGACAAGCCATGGCTTTTTATAAACAAGATACTCGAAAAAAGACACCTTTTGTGATGCAAAAAGCGGAAAAAGGGGAGCCGCTTAAAAAGTTGGCGTAAAGATTTTCAAAATTTGCGATGAATATAAGATATTTTAACAAAAATGTAAAAAAAGTACTTTTACAAAATACTATTAGTATTCTTGTGTTTGGGACAAAAAAATGTGATATTAAGAGTTTGATATGGCTGAAATGTTGAGAATATTCGCCATTTTTTGTTCAAAACATAGAAAACATGTTGCGCTTGTTGAAAAACACTGTAAAAAATGCTATAATATATAATGTAAAGAGCCATCTGTATGTGGACAGATGGCATTTAACAACTTTATTATATTTTTTAGCAAAGGAGAAATACTTATGCAAATGCTCAAAAGAACACTTAGTATTGTTCTGACCGTAGTAATGCTCGTTTCCATGTTCTCGATGGTAAACGTTGCATCTGCGGCATGGGATGGCTCGGTTGCTACTGCTTTTGCAAGCGGTTCAGGTACTGAAGCTGACCCGTACATCATCATGGACGCACCTCAGCTTGCGTTGATGAGAGATAACATTGCAGCGGGAACAGAAGCCGACGCGTATTACACGCTTGGCGCTGACATTACGCTTAATGAAGGCGTACTCGATGC
>JAFOCB010000207.1 GCA_017381515.1 Clostridia bacterium
AAGGTGCTTGCAGAACTTGATGAAGAACAGCGACTCGAAATCACAGAAGCTCGCTATTCCGAATATGCTCAGTTATACTCATATACCGAAACAAATACTTCACCTCTCGGCACAACATTTGCATATCACGAATCATTGATTCTCGGACTTGGCTGTGTCGCCGCAGTAATTGCAGGCAACTTCCGCTCAAAGACGGTGGCAAAAACAGTTGCAACGGGATTCATTGCTTTTGCAGTGCTTAATTTCGGTTTCCATCTCGCATTTGCTCTTATCGACTCATCATCGTGGTACACACCTTATTCGCTTATGGAATGTACTCCCTTCCTCTTTGGTATCATGACCACTGCTGTCGCAGGTGTAATCGGTATTCTCGCATTCTTTGCCGACCCGGTTATTGACGTAATCAGCAAAAAGGTCGAGACAAAGCGTTGGGCAGCTTATAACGAAAGAATTGCCGCTGAACGCAAGGAAAATGCCGAAAGCGAAGCTAACGTAGTAGCCGCTGAAAATGACGAAATCGAATTGCAGCAACAATTATAACTGTCTCTGTAAAAAAAGGAAAAAAATGATGACTTTTGCATTTTACACACTCGGTTGCAAGGTTAATCAATACGAAACGGCAGCGATGGAGCGTATGCTCGTCGCTGCTGGATATACACCTACCCTGTCCGACGCCGAGCCGGACATTTTTATTATCAATTCGTGCACAGTAACCGCCGAAAGCGACCGAAAAACCCGCCAAACAGTCAGAAAATATCGCCGCGAATTACCAAACGCAGTGGTTGTGCTTACCGGCTGTATGCCCCAAGCATTTCCCGACGAAGCAAACGAAATAGATGCCGCTGATATTGTACTCGGCAATCATTCGAACAATCGTCTGTGCGAGGCGATAGATAAATTTCTGGAAACAAACAAGCGGGTTGTCATGATAGACGAGCATAAAAAAGGCGACCTTTTTGACACGCCGCCGATTGATAAAATCGAGGAGCGTACCCGCGCGTATCTCAAAATTCAGGATGGATGTAACCGTTTTTGCTCATACTGCATCATCCCAACGGCAAGGGGTCGTGAACGCTCAAAGCCGCTTGATGATATAAAAAACGAGGTTTCGACCATTGCAAAAATGGGACACAAGGAAATCGTACTTGTCGGAATCAACCTTTCGGCTTATGGAAACGACATCAGCGCAACACTTTGCGATGCGGTTGACGTCGTTTGCGCCGTAGAAGGCATCGAAAGGGTGCGACTCGGCTCACTTGAGCCCGACATTTTCACCGACGAAATGATGACGCGTCTCAAAAATCAGCCCAAATTCTGTCCGCAGTTTCACTTTTCGCTTCAATCGGGCTGTGACCAAACTCTTAAACGCATGAACCGTCACTACGATACCGAATTTTATCGCAATCTGATTAAGCGTGTTCGAAGCAACTTTGACAATGCGGCAATCACCACCGACATTATGATTGGATTTGCGGGTGAAACAGAGGATGAATTCGAGCAGTCACTGAGATTTGCGCGTGAAATCGGCTTCGCAAGGGCGCATATTTTCGCCTATTCACGAAGGACGGGCACAGTCGCTGCAAGGGCAAAAAACCAAGTCACAAACGCCGAAAAACGCACAAGATCGCAAAAGATGATTGCCGTCACAAATGAAAGTGAAGCCGCATTCCTAAAATCGCAGGTAGGAATGGTTTGCTCGGTGCTTTTTGAAACCAAACGAGGCAATCTCAACGAGGGATATACCAAAAATTACACCTACGTAAAGGTTGACACAACAGACGACCTTTGCGGCGAAATCAGGGATGTTCGTATCACCGACACCGCCGACGATTACTGCATCGGCGAACTTATATAAATAGTTATTATCATAAAAAAGGTTCTCGAAAAACAAAAAAATTGTTTGAGGGGACCTTTTTTGGTGAGACTTTTTTTAACCTCAATCGTTTAATAGACAAAGGTACCTTACCGGGAGGGTTAATATGACAAAGGAAAAATGTGCATATAGCCGCTTTCTCGACGGAGATAAGAGCGGAATGGAGGAAATCGTAAGAGAATATAACAACCCGCTTATATTCTTTATAAACGGATATGTCAAAAATCTCGCCGTAGCCGAGGATATTGCCGCCGACACCTTTTGCAAGGTGTTTGTCAAAAGAAAAAAGCTGTCCGACCCGTCGGGCTTCAAAACCTGGCTATACACCATCGCGCGAAATTTGGCTCTCGATTGGCTGAAATCCGCGCAAAAGCAACGGACGATTTGTCTGAACGAGGTTGACGGATATAGCGAAACCGACTTTGACAACGCGATACTCGAAAACGAACGAGCAAAGCAACTCCACAAAGCCATTAGGGAGATAAAAAGCGACTATCGTGAGGTCATTCACCTCGTTTACTTTGACCAGCTTTCATACAAAGAAGCGGCAAAAATCATGAGAAAAAGCGAAAAGCAGATTAAAAATCTCGTTTACCGCGCAAAGCTTTCGCTGAAGGACATTCTCGAAAAGGAGGATTTTGTGTATGAGAACCTATGAGGAACAGATGAGCGTCATCGAGGAGCGAATCGAAAAGCATAACATAAAAAGAGCCGCTACAAAAAAACGGATAATAAA
>JAFOCB010000208.1 GCA_017381515.1 Clostridia bacterium
TAGCACTCGTCGAAGCGCTGAATGTAATCGGTGTACGAGTGCTCGACCACATTATTATTAGCGATGAGGATTTTGTTTCGCTGGCAAGTTCACAACAGTATAAACATATTTTCAAATGATAAAAAAACGTCTTGTTAATAAAAACAAGGCGTTTTTTCTATTTTTCACCTAAAATTCGAAATAATGTATAGCATAAATAAAATCATTCAAGCAAAAATAAATAAAAAACGGCGGAGTTGGGATAATATGAAAAAGACAGAAAAAATTATAGCAATAGCGGTAATAGCGGTTGGTATTATTTCAATATCGGCTTTTTTATTGTTTAAAACCGCCGAAATTGAGGTAAAAGCAATTTCTGTTTATCCCAAATCGGTTGAGCGCACCGTTGTCACAACCGGCACAGTAACGGCAAAGACTATCGAAGCGGTGACCTACGATTACACCGTCTATCCGAAGGAAATAAATGTGAAGGTGGGCGACCGACTGAATGAAGGGGACCTTGTGATGACGGCACTCAATAGCCGAATGCGAGAGGTGAAGATATATTCTGATTACAGCGGAATTGTCACCGCGTTACCTGTTTCCGTGGGCAAAGAGGCAAAGTCGGGCGTTTCACTAGCCGTTATCGCAAATCCAAATGAATTGCAAATAAAGGCGCAGATTAGTGAGCGTGACTCGTCATTTGTTTCGGTTGGTCAATCGGTTGTGATAAAAACAAATGGTACCGACGAAAAATCCTATTCTGGAAGGGTGAGCCGCATGTCAAATATCGCCGAGCAGATGCCGAATGGAACTATGATTAGCATTTTGGTTGACCTTGACCCGACCGAAACCGAGCTTTTAATAGGTATGAGTACCAAACTGTATATTAGCACAGATACCGCGTCAGACATTGTCGCGGTTCCGTACTCGTCGATTGAATATAACGGCAGTAAATCCTTTGTATATGTTGTTTCCGACGACGAAATCATAAAAACTGAGGTTAAAATAGGCATCGAGGGGAGCAATTTCGCCGAAATAGTCAGCGGTGTTGACTCAAATTCGCTTGTAATCGAGGATAAAAGTCAGCTCGACACAAATAAAAGTGTGAGGATTATAACCGATGACTAATTTGATTTTGGGCATATTTCGTCAACTTATGCGGCACAAGTGGCGGACGATGATGATTGCTCTAAGCGTCACGATTGGGGTTATGTCGGTTGCGATAATCGACATAGTTGGGGACGCAGGCATCGCCAAATTTAATCGTGAGCTTGATTGCCTCGGTATCAGCGGCATTTCTGTTTCGGTCGAGCTCGATAGCGGTGTCCAGCCGCTCAATACCGATGATGTGAAGCTTATCAATTCGGTCAAAAATGTAAAAAGCGCGATGGGAATTATTAAGACAAACGGAACCGCAAGTGCAAAGTCGGATAATTTTGATATTGCGATAGTTGGCATTGGCGAAAATGCCCATACAACCATTTCGCTTGAACTGAAACACGGACGTTATATCAATGAGGTTGACATAAAATCTATTTCGAACGTTTGTATGATTGACGAGGACCTGTCAATAGAAATGTTTAACACCGATAATAGTGTCGGTATGTTGGTTGACATAAACTCAAACTCTGTCTTTGGCAAATTCGAAATCATCGGTGTAATTCCTACCGAGGGTAGTATCCTTCGCAATGTGGCAAAGGATTTAATCGACAGCAATATCTATATCCCGTATTCAAATATCGCTAATTCCTTTTCTACCGTTGCGGTGAGCGTTGAGAATGCCGACCATTCCGACGATACAACCGCCGAAATAAGACGGCTTTTGGGCTATCAGAAGGGAAATGTGGACTCGGTGATTACCGAGGATATGGCTCTCCAGCGCGGCAGGATAAATAATCTTTTTGATATTATAAAGCAGGTGTTGACGATAATCGGTGCAACCTCAATCGTCGTGTCGGCTCTGTCGATAATGACCATCATGCTACTGACAGTAAAGGAACGCACCTACGAAATCGGTATCAAAAAGTCAATCGGCGCAAGTAATAGCCGTGTTCTGTTTGAGTTTGTAATCGAGTCGGGTGCAGTTTCGCTAATCGGTGGTATTTTAGGCGTTTTTCTGTCATTAGCGGCATCTTTTATAATGGCTAATCTGCTCAAAATCACCGTTACCATCGACTTTTTAAAGTTGCTATGGTTAATCTTTCTGTCCATTTTCGTCGGGTGTATTTCGGGCGCATATCCTGCCATAACCGCCGCCCGACTCAACCCCGTCGATGCGCTTGGTAGAAATTGAATTGAGATTAAAAAGAAAAGGCATTCTAGCCAGTGAACGGACGGCACTAATCTCCGGCGGTTGTAGCAAGAATGCTTTTACTATTTCTATATACAACACAAATAACCATTTGTCAATGAATACTAAATAAAAAAAGAAGGTTGCATATAAGCAACCTTCTTTTTGATAATTTGTTAGTAATAGTTATGATTGGCAGGTTTTCGGTTTGCTCGAATTAAAAAAGACTTTTGTGGTCTTCGGTATTATGATATTTCTCGAAACTGAATTCTTTAAATCGTCCAACTATAATAGGCCTTCCCAAAAGTGTATGGATTGCAAAACTAGGCACATCAAATAATAAAAAGATTCCGACAGTAAACCAAGCTATGACGGTGGCAGAAAATAATCCAAACGTAAAAAGCAAAGATATAATCAAATATAGTGCAATGCAAATCCAACCGATTTTTTGAAAGATAATCATTCCGTTGCAAAATTTGATTGCGTGGCGGCAATTATCTTTAACATGAATTAGTCGCATTTTTTGCATAAAAGTATACTCTTTTTTGAGTTTCTTGACTGCGGATTTGCTTCTGTGCATTTTCAGCATAGAAGCTAGTATCGAATAGTTTGATGAAGAGGACGTTAGAAAAATAATTAACGAAAATACTATACATATTGAGGGGTCGGTGGATAGATTCTTTATAATTTGTTGCATTATATCGTCCTCAACTTGCTTGATAAATTAAATTATCTTGATTATATTACACGTAAAAACTGATGTCTAATATGAATAAAAGGTTAATCATATCAGCAATAATATAAAATCCGTACGCGACCATTGTATCAATGATTGCGTACGGATTTTGGTCCGAGTGACAGGAGTCGAACCTGCGGCCTCTTGAACCCCATTCAAGCGCTCTACCAAACTGGGCTACACCCGGATATCTCGCAGACAGCTATTGCCGTCTGCGGACTATTTATTCTTGTAACAATAATTAAATCATTGCAAGAACGAATGCGATAACAACAAGGATCATAAAAGCGATCGCAATGTACTTTGTCCAACGAGCAAGGAAAGCGTCAACCGAACGTGCCTTGTTTTTTGACAAAAAGGTATCAGCTCCACCTGAAATAGCTCCGTTAATACCGGCTCTGCGTCCTTCCTGGAGAAGGATAGCGGCGATGATAACGATAGCCAAAATGATAATAAGTGAGCCAACAATAATTTCTGTTATACCCATTATATAAACCTCCTTAAAAAAGGTGCGCATCAACAGTGCGAATAATATAATATCACATACTTGGACAAAATGCAAGTGTTTTTTACATTGGATGTATCATTTTATCCATATCGAGCAATTCTCCGTTAAGACCGAGCTTTTTATTACGTCTTTGTTCAAAGAATTTGACGGCTACCTGACCGAACTGAGCGTAGGAAAGTACGTCCTCATCCTGCTCTGACCAGGGTTTAACCTCTTCTCTGAGCTTGTCAAGTTCGGGCTCGATTTTATCAGCGGGACGGCAATCAATCGGCTCGTCGTCACCGATAATCTTTTTACGGAATTCGTCGTCGATGGGAAGGGGCGTGTGGCCGTATTCGCCACGAACAAGTCCCTTAAATTCGTTTGTAACCATCTTGTATCTTTCGTCCATGATGACGTTGTAAACCGCCTGGGTTCCTACAATCTGGCTGGACGGAGTAACAAGCGGCGGATAACCGCAATCGGCACGAACCTTCGGTACCTCTTCGAGTACCTCGGTGAGCTTTTCCTCTTTTCCTGCCTGTTTGAGCTGAGAAACGAGGTTGGAAAGCATTCCGCCCGGTACCTGATAAATAAGCGCCTTTGCGTCAACTCCCATTACCTTTGTGCTGAGCAGTCCGCTTGCTAAATATTCCTCTTTCAAAGCAGCAAAGTGCTTTGAAATTTCGTCAATCTTTTCAATATCGAGTCCTGTGTCGTACTCTGTACCGACGAAAGCAGCTACCATCGACTCGGTTGCGGGATGCGAGGTTCCCATTGCGAGGGGAGAAAGCGCAGTATCAACAACGTCTGCACCTGCTTCAACCGCCTTCATCAGAACCATTGATGCGAGTCCCGACGTGTAGTGTGAGTGAACCTGAATCGGCACCTTTACGGTTTCTTTCAGCGCTTTTACGAGGTCGTATGTGCCGTAAGGAGTGAGCAATCCTGCCATATCCTTTACACAAATCGAGTCAGCACCGATTTCTTCAAGCTGCTTTGCGTATTTTGTATAGTATTCGATGTCAAAAACGGGTCCTGTTGTGTACGAAATTGCCGCCTGAACGTGCGCCTTTTCCTTCTTTGCCGCGTTGATTGCGGTGGTAAGGTTTCTCGGGTCGTTGAGTGCGTCAAAAATTCGTAAAATGTCAATTCCGTTAGCAACTGATTTCTGAACAAGGTATTCAACCACGTCATCGGCATAATGACGGTAGCCGAGCATATTCTGTCCTCTGAAAAGCATTTGGAGCTTTGTTTTCGGACAATGTTCGCGAATTGCGCGCAATCTTTCCCACGGGTCCTCGTTTAAGAAGCGCAGACAAGCGTCGAATGTAGCACCGCCCCAGCATTCAAGCGAGTGATAGCCAATATCATCGAGCTTTTTGAGGATGGGGAGCATCTGCTCGGTGGACATTCTGGTTGCAATAAGTGACTGGTGAGCGTCACGTAAAATCGTTTCGGTAATTTTTACAGAAGCCATGATAACCTTCCTTTTAATTATTAGTTAAGTGAAATTAAGAGAGCGCCTGAATCA
>JAFOCB010000209.1 GCA_017381515.1 Clostridia bacterium
GGCTAAGGTTAGATAATCGAGCCCCACGCTGTTTAAGAAGCCGAGTCGTTCTTTGATTTCCTTTAAAATGCCCTTTGCGATGAGATAGTCCCTTTCGCTGAGCTTGATATTGTTAAAAAAGTCGAGTGCCTCGTCAATATTCATGAGGCAAACGTCGTTAATATTCTTGCCTCCGACGGTAACGGCAAGCGCAATCGGATTGAGTCGAGCGCCGTGACATTCGGGACATTCACAGGCGTTCATTACGCTCTCGATTTCGGTGCGTGAATATTCGCTTGACGAGGTGGTGTATCTGCGTTCAAGATTGTTTATAACGCCCTCAAAAGCGGCATTGTAATAACCGCCGCCGTAATCGGTCGTTCTTTCCATTCTCAGCTTTTTGTCGCCCGTTCCGTATAAAAGGGCGTTTTGTCCCTCTTTGCTGATTTCCTTAAACGGAGTGTCAAGCGTAAATCCGTATTCCTTTGCAATCGCGGAAAAATACATATTGGCAATCGAATTGTCCTTGCCTACCGAAGCCCATCCACTCGCGTGAATTGCCCCTTGATTGAGCGACAAACTTTTATCGGGTACTACCAAATTTTTATCCACGTGCTGAAAGGTGCCGAGTCCCGAGCATTTTTGACACGCGCCAAAAGGATTGTTGAATGAAAACATACGCGGAGAAAGCTCCTCTACGCTGATATTATGCTCGGGACAAGCATAATTTTGCGAAAAGGTCAGCTCCTCACCGCCGATAACGTCAATGACGATAATTCCGTCCGAAAGCTTTGCCGCCGTTTCAATCGAATCGGCAAGCCGTGAATGAATTTCCGGCTTTATTACCAGTCGGTCAATGACAATTTCGATATTGTGCTTTTTATTTTTGTCCATCTTAATCTGTTCGGTCAGCTCGTACATAATTCCGTCCACACGAACACGGACAAATCCGCTCTTTTTAGCGTTTTCAAGCTCTTTTGCATATTCACCCTTACGTCCTCTGACGATGGGGGAGAGCACCTGAAACTTTGTTCCCTCGTCGAGTGTCATAATACTGTCAACGATTTGGTCGACCGTCTGGTGCGTTATTTCGAGGCCGCAAACGGGACAGTGAGGCACACCCACTCTGGCAAAGAGAAGGCGTAGATAATCGTATATTTCGGTGACCGTTCCTACGGTTGAACGTGGGTTTTTCGAGGTGGTTTTCTGGTCGATTGAAATAGCGGGAGAAAGCCCGTCAATCGAATCGACGTCGGGCTTTTCCATCTGACCGAGAAACATTCTCGCGTATGATGAAAGCGATTCTACGTATCGTCTTTGTCCTTCTGCATAGAGGGTGTCAAAGGCAAGTGACGATTTTCCCGAGCCCGAAAGCCCCGTGAAAACGACCAGCTTGTCACGCGGTATTTCCAAATCCACGTTTTTTAAGTTATGCTCTTTTGCACCCTTTATGGTAATCTTGTCAATCGGCATTTTTTCACCTTTTGTAAATAAATTATTTTCCCTTGCGAAGCTGCTCAATTCGGTCGCGCAAATATGCCGCGTGTTCGAATTCAAGTAGCTTTGCAGCATTTTTCATTTCTCTTGTCAGTCGTGCGATAAGCTCCTCTCTTTCCTTGAGAGAGAGCTTTTTGCCCGGCTTTTCATCGGTCGGTTTGCTCGAAATTTCGATAACGTCGCGAATATCCTTTTTAATCGTTTTCGGCACAATTCCGTTTTCGTCATTGTATCTTGTCTGGATTTCGCGGCGTCGGTTGGTTTCGTTAATGGCCCTTTCCATCGACGGAGTGACCGAGTCGGCGTACATGATGACCTCGCCCTCTGAGTTACGCGATGCTCGTCCGATGGTCTGTATGAGCGAGGTTTCGGAGCGCAGGAATCCCTCTTTATCCGCGTCGAGAATGCAAACGAGCGAAACTTCGGGTATGTCGAGTCCTTCTCGAAGCAGGTTGATTCCGACCAAAACGTCGAATTCGCCCGTTCTTAAATCGCGGATGATTTCCATTCTTTCCATGGTATCAATGTCGTGGTGCATATACCTCACCTTGATACCCGTCTGCTCGATATAATCGGTCAGGTCCTCCGCCATTTTCTTTGTCAGCGTAGTGACGAGTGTTCGTTCACCCTTGCTGATTCGCTTGTTGATTTCGCTGACCAGGTCGTCAATCTGTCCGTCGGTCGGTCGCACCGAAATCAGCGGGTCAACCAGTCCCGTCGGGCGAATAACCTGCTCAACGAATTGGCTGGAATGTTCCTTTTCGAATTCGCCCGGTGTCGCCGAAACGTAGATTGCCTGATTTATGTGCGAGTAAAATTCGTCAAAGTTAAGCGGTCGGTTATCGTACGCCGACGGCAAACGGAATCCGAATTCCACGAGGTTTTCTTTTCTCGCTCTGTCACCGCCAAACATTCCTCTGACCTGAGGCAAAGTAACGTGCGATTCGTCAATAAACAGTAAAAAGTCATCGGGGAAATAGTCGAGCAGAGTGAATGGGGTGCATCCGGCAGGACGTCCAGACAACACCCTTGAATAGTTTTCGATGCCCTTGCACATTCCGATTTCGCGCAGCATTTCAATATCGTATTCGGTGCGTTGCTTGATTCGTTGCGCTTCAATCAGCTTTCCGCTTTTCTTAAACCATTCGGTGCGCTCAATCATTTCGTCGTATATATTTTGGAGCGCAACCGCCATTTTATCCGCGGGGACGATGTAATGCGATGCGGGATAAACTGCCGCGTGTGAAAGCACCGCCTTGATTTCTCCCGTCAGAGCAACAAATTCGCTCACTCGTTCAATTTCGTCGCCGAAAAATTCTACCCTCAGCGCAATTTCGGAATTATACGCGGGGAAAATTTCGACAACGTCACCCCTAACGCGAAATGTGTTTCGCACAAAGCTGATGTCATTTCGGTCGTATTGCAGGTCGA
>JAFOCB010000210.1 GCA_017381515.1 Clostridia bacterium
CAAAGTATAATAAAATCATAATCAATGGAACGTATTAGACAGGAGGTGTCAGTTATTAAATTTATTGGTATCGACATTGGCGGAACCAAATGCGCAGTGGTTTCGGGCAATGATGCGGGTGAAGTTATACAAAAGGAAAAAATCCCAACAAAGGATTGCAAAAACACTATTGATAAGATAATCAAAATTGCAAAAACAATGGGCAAATGTGATGCTATAGGTATAAGTTGCGGAGGCCCGTTGGACTCTAAAAACGGAATAATAAAATCACCGCCTAATCTTCCCGGATGGGATAATATTAAAATAGTAGATGTGCTAAAAAACGAATTCAATGTTCCTGTCTTTTTAAGAAATGATGCAGATGCATGCAGTCTTGCAGAATGGAAATTCGGAGCAGGAAGAGGGACACAGAATATGATATTTCTTACTTTTGGCACGGGTCTTGGTGCGGGACTCATCTTGAATGGCAAACTGTACACCGGTGCTTGTGATATGGCAGGCGAAGTAGGTCATATAAGGCTTTCTGATTATGGACCGGTCGGTTACGGAAAAGCAGGTTCATTTGAAGGATTCTGTTCCGGCGGCGGTATAGCTCAAATAGGAAAAACCATTGCAAAAGAAAACCAACAAATGGGCCATCCTGTAAGTTTTTCGGGTGATGAAATAACAGCCAAATCTATCGCTGATATCGCTATATTAGGCGATGAAAGTGCATTGGAAGTATACAAGCAGTGTGCACATATGTTAGGTCGAGGTCTTTCAGTGCTGATTGATATACTCAACCCCGAAAAGATAATTCTTGGAAGCATATTTCAACGCAGCGAAGAATTATTACGAGCAGAAATGGAAAAGGTTATTGCAAAAGAAACTCTTCCTCAATCGCGCAATGTTTGCAAAATAGTTCCTGCAGAGCTTGGTGAATCACTTGGAGATGTTGCTGCTTTGTGTGTAGCGGTTTGCGGAATAAAAGGAGAAATATGAATGGAAAAGCTAATGGTACGCTATCCTGCTCTTAAGTCCTGCGAGAGTAAAATTAAAAATACTCTTGAACTTATGATAAAAACATACGAACAAGGCGGAAAGATACTTATATGCGGCAACGGGGGCAGTGCGGCAGATTGTGAACATATTGTAGGCGAACTCATGAAAGGTTTTCATTTGAAGCGACCTGTTTCCGATGAACGCATACCGGAAGAACTCCGCAAAGGTTTGCAAGGAGCTTTACCGGCAATATCTTTACCAAGCCAGATATCCGTGCTCTCCGCTTATGTTAATGATGCAGATCCTGAGATGATGTATGCACAGCTTGTATATGGATACGCATGCAAAAATGATCTTGTTATAGGTATTTCAACTTCAGGGAATTCTGCAAATATAATCAATGCCCTGACCGTTGCAAAATCACTTGGCGTAAAGACCGTTGCTTTGACAGGTGAAAAGCCAAGCAAATTGATGGAGCTGTGCGATGTTACAATAAATGTTCCGAGCTGCGAAACTTATGAAGTGCAGGAATATCACTTGCCTGTTTATCACTATCTGTGTGCATCTCTTGAAAAACATTTTTTCTCAAAATAAAAATGAATTCATAAAAAGGAGATTGAAAGATGAAGAAAAAGTTCCACCTCATTGCAAACGCTCACCTTGACCCCGTCTGGCAATGGCGTGTCCCTGAAGGACTGTCGCTTGTTAAATCCACTTTTCGCTCCGCACTTGACAGAATGAACGAATTTCCCGATTACACATTCACAAGTGCATGTGCAAGCTACTATAAATGGATAAAACTCAACGAGCCTGAAATGTTCGAAGAAATAAAGCAAAGAGTAAAAGAAGGCAGATGGGCAATTGTTGGCGGTATGTGGGTGCAACCCGATTGCAACATTCCGTCGGGTGAGGCATTCTGCCGTCACATGCTCTATTCACAAAAGTTTTTCAAAGAGAATTTCGGATTCATCGTAAAAACGGGATACAATGTTGACTCATTCGGACATAACGGTATGTTGCCTCAGCTGCTGAAAAAATCAGGAATAGACAATTACATTTATCAGCGACCTGACAACCGTACAGAAAAACCTAATCTTCCGTTTGATGATCTGCATTATTGGCAAAGCCCTGACGGAAGTGTTATCAATGCTTTCCGTGTTCCTGACGGATACGGCGGAGATGTTCACGAGCAGCGCCTTGTTGACCACTATTACAACAAAAATCAGCCGATGATGGTGCTTTTCGGTGTCGGTAATCACGGTGGCGGACCTTCAAAGGAGCACCTTAAAAACGCTGAAAAGCTTATCTGTAACGGTGATTTCAAATATTCCACCCCCGATACTTATTTTGAAGAAGCACAGGGCACTGAAATGCCGCTTGTAAACGAGGATTTGCAGCACCACGCAAGCGGTTGCTACAGCGCAAACAGCAGAATTAAAAACATCAACCGCAGGGCAGAAACAGAGCTTGTAACGGCTGAAAAACTGGATGTTCTTGCTAATATAATGACGGGTTCTGCTTTGCATAACAAGCAGATTGAAGCCGCATGGGAACGGGTTATGTTCAATCAGTTCCACGATATCCTTGCTGGCTGTTCAGTAAAAGAAGCATATTTTGATGCAGAAAATTCTTACGGTTACGCTCGTGAAACAGCTCTTGATGTAAACACCTTTGCTGCACAGCGTATAACTTGGAGAATCAAGACTACCGATTTTCTTGACGCTGACGATTCTGAAATGAGAGGCAGAATGTGGTATAAAGAGGGCGAAGGCTCACCAATGGTTGTGTTTAACCCTCATTCTTTTGCTGTTAAATCTATTGCGCAGTTCGGTTCGCAGTACATTTCAAAGGTTCTTGATTCAAAGGGTAATGAAGTCCCGTTCCAGCTTGTGCGTGCTTCATATACCGACGGTGAGCATCTTTACAAGTGCATTTTTGAAGCAGATGTTCCTGCTTACGGTTACGCTGTATATTATCTTTATCACAAAGAAAACAACGATGAAAAATCCTTCGAGTCACATCTTACTGCAACAGAAAACAGCCTTGAAAACAGTAAGGTCAGATTTGTTTTTGATAAAGAAACAGGTGCAGTTTCTTCTTGTATATTAAAAGAAAGCAACACCGAATTTGCCGAAGGTCTGCTTGGCAGAGCAGTTGTTTGCGACGATTTTGCCAACGATACATGGGGACACAGAGTTTTTGATTATAATATTGATATAGGTCAGTTTGGCGAAGGTACTCTTGAGATTGTTGAAAACGGTCCTGTCAGGGTAACCGTCAAATCCGTTGTAAAATACGGCAATTCCGTACTGACAAGATACTACTCGCTTTATGACGATAGCGATAAGCTTACAGTCAGAACAGTTCTTGAGCTTGATGAGCAGTATAAATCCGTCAAGCTTTCGTTCAAAGCGGATGTAAACAATTCAACCGTCACATATTCCATGCCTTATGGCTTTATTGAAAAGGATGCAAACGGTCAGGAAGAGCCTTCACACGCATGGTGCGATATATGCGATGAAACTGGTAAGGGTCTCGGACTTCTGAACACAGGCAAATACAGTTTCTGTTCAATCGGTAATGATCTGCGTATGATGATTGCACGAAGCTGTGCATACCTTGACCACTTCGGTCAGCATATGCGTGACGGTGAAATGGAATTTCTTGATAAGGGCGAGCAGGAATTTACCTATGAAATCGTTCCTCATATTCAGAAGGTCAATTCCGAACTATTCAAAGCATCGGAAGTTCTTAACAATCCGCTTCAGACACATCAGGAAACACACCACGGCGGAAATCTACCTCAGATTTATTCTGCACTTGACGTTGATAAAGAAAATATTGTTGTCACTTCAATCAAGTCTGCAGAAAACGGCAACGGTATCATCATGCGTATTGTTGAAACAAACGGCACCGCAACCGATGCTACGGTTGATTTCACCGCTCTTAACACAAAATTCTCAATGAGCTGGAAACCGCAGGAAATCAAAACTGTCAGAATTATGCCTGACGGAAAAGTTACCGAATGTATGATAACCGAATAAAAGCAAACAAGCCCACTGACAATGAGTCAACGGGCTTGTTTGCTTTTATTTTGATTTTTATTTGTTACAGCATAATTACAACAGAATCAGCTGAGAACCGTCTTTTGCAACATAATTCTTTTGAACACCGAGTTCGTCCATCCATGCACGAACCTCCAATGTTTGAAGGTTACCGTTTCTGTTGTCCCATACCCATGAAGGCGTTTGCCATAGGTTGTCCAACCCGGTGCAAAAATAAAATCACCGATTCTTTTTCCGTTGATATATGCTTCATAAGAGCCGAGCGCAGAACAGAAAAGTGTTGCCTTACCGATTGCTTTTTCGGGCTTTATAGCCTTGATGAAAACGGGAACGACTGTACCGAAATCTGCATTTTCTTTAATGAATTTTGCGTTTTTAATCGTATTCATTTAATCACCTGTATTTTTAAACTGATGTTGATTTTTATTGATATTGATAATATAATTATTTGTGTTGAGTTTTA
>JAFOCB010000211.1 GCA_017381515.1 Clostridia bacterium
CTAAACCACTAAAACAAATTTGTTTAAGATTCAAATTTGTCTTGCGAGTGGGAATGATACCAAAGTAACACAGTTTATCTATAGTAGCAGACAGTGGTTTTCATTGTCTGCTATTGTTTTCTTTATTCACATTATTTTGAGCGCAATTATTATCCGCAGCAGAGCCACAGAAATCGTAAATCACGATATAATTTACAACTAACCGAAGCACGGCGGCAGGGAGATATCATCTCTCTGCCGTTTGTTTTTTGCCTAACGAGGCTTATTTTGTTTTTAGATATTAACTTTTACTCTACTGATACCATTACTTACTTCTCTTGTTAGAATTGTATCGGGAATTTTACTAAGCCATTTTTTACTGAAGTTTGTATTCCCATAATAGCAATCAAAGTTAGCAATAGGCAGTACCACCCAATCGCCTGTATCAGTTTTGTTTGCTTCGTAAAAGAAAACCACATCACAAACCACTTCAAGTGGAACACCATTCAAATCAATACTTTGCAAAACTTCATATTTCTCAGGCGGTAAAATATATTCTTCCATTCTGAGTGCGCCGAGTTCTAGAGCATCGGCGATTATGTCATCAAATCGCAACGCCCAAGCCGCCTTGGTATTAAGTGCGAATATCGGCACCTGCAACTGGCGAACCTTCTTTTTCCAATCCGTTTTAAAACCTTTTCCAATACCGACTACGGTTGTCTTTGCCTTTTCACTTATATAAGTAGGATTTTTCTTTACAAACTTAACTATATTTTGAATATGTCTGTAATACCAACCCTCACCCTTGCTATTTACAAGTTCAGGGTAGTCAGCGGAAAGCTCTCCGAAATTCACAAAAGGCGCATCATCGTTTTTATCGGGAATACTGCACCAAGCGCACAAAGCATTTCTTGCATATTCGATACGGGTGTAAGGATCGCCGTCAAATAAACTACCATTTTTATTATGAAAAATATACCCTCTTGCGATAACTGTCAGTATTCTGCCAAAACCTTCAAAATCGGTTATGGTTTTAAAGGAAAACCTACCAAGATAGGAAAGGTCATGTTTGCTTGCGGCAGAATATTTTTGCTTTTCGGTATAGGCTTTAAATTCTAACCACTCGTTTGTCATTGCCACAACCTCCATTTCTTTTTCGGCTTAGCTTCATTGTTGTCTACCGCTTGTTCTAACACAACCGACGGCAACACTTCTAGAACAAATTGGCGTTTACCGAGTGCCACCGCACACTTTACAACCTCTGTATAATCAAGACAGTTTTTGCCATTTAAGGGGCGAATAATGTTCATACAGTTACGGATAATTTGTTCCTTGTAATCCGCCCGAGTGGTTATGTTTGAAAGTAGCATTTGCAAATCCTTACTGTCTCCCTTTTGCTTTGCGAAGTTCTTTTGCATACCCATTTTGCGGTACATATCGTCAAGGTCGCAAATAATATCACCAAAAATACGATATCCGCCGTTACGGAAATCGCTGAATACCTCCAAGTAATCATACAGGTTTCCTGTTCGGCAAATGGTATATAGTATGTTTGTTCTTTCTTCGGGAGGAACAAGATGCCATTTTACTTCATCCAACATAAGCCGTGCTTTATGGATCTGCTGCGGAAGCACACTATCAAATACCGAATAAAGCTCATCTACCGTGTAATCCTTTTCCTGCCCACGTGCAAAAAGAATGCGGTAAATATCGCCTTTGCGTTTCATATCGATAGAGATATGCTTTATATACCGCACTCGGCTTAATGCGGTTTCATAATCTGCAATTAAACTTGCTACACGACTAAGCAAAGTGGAATCAAGATTTTCTTTCCAATCGGGTGTTTGAGCAAAGGCGAACAACTGCTCATCCGATACGGGGCGAACTGCAACCGCTTTGGTTTCACGTTCTAACATATAGGCTAAATACGGGAGCTTTTCAAGGTTGGAGCTAACCTTATTCCAATCAATACTATCAAAGTATTTCTTTAAGCGTGCATTTTTAGAAGGTTCGTACCACTTATGCTTCTCGTCACTACCGACAATGGATTTGTAACGAAGAAAGATACTGCGGCGGGCAGTTTTCTTTTCAATATACTCGGACAAGTCGGGCTTAACACCGCTTTTGGCCGAGTCAATTTCCAAGCCTGTTAATATGGCAAGGGTTTCCACTTCGTGATAATACCGTTCCTTTTCTTCATCGGCGGTGTTTTCATCATAAGCGATAATACCTCTGCTAAGCGCCGCATTACTGATCTGACCGACACGGGAGGAAAATGTATTTTTAACTGTTATAAATCTTTCATACCAATCGTTTGCATCGGCTATTAGCGGTTGCTCGGTTGGTATTTTTAACAGCGGCAGTTCCGTACTGCTTCGCATTACGCATTTATTGACAAGCGGATCGGCAATGGTTTTAACCATATCGCCGTCAAAGTCAGCACCGCCCAATCTTTCAGGTATCAAAGAACGGGAATCCACCATAATAACGTAACTAAGGTGAGAAAAGTATTTTTCTCTGAGTTCGCCCGGTGCCATTGGCTTTACAAGAACTTCTTCATTACGTGCAATATGAGGACTACGAAGAATGGTGTAATAATCATTCTTTTCGTAGCTTGGTTGCGGAGCGTACATAAAGTTATCGCTTATAAACTCTTGTTCAAGGCGGTGATATGCAGCACCTTTACCAACCGACTGTTTTACCATATAAGCAACAAGCCTTAAAAGGTCATCGGATAAATAGCGATTATCTCCCGCAACTAAAAGTTTGCCCATAGCATATCTACCAAGCAGATTTTCGGCTTTGTCTTTTAGTTCCTTTGCATATATCGGCTCATCGATGAAAAGAGCATTTTTCGCAATAAGTTCCGCACGTAATTTGCGGCGATTATCCGTTAAATCTTCACCTAATTTGTCGGTAAAGTATCTGCGGCGCGCTTCATTATCCGCAACAAGGCGGTAATATTCCGTTTCGGTGGTCTTGGTTATCCAACAATGCCGTGAATCTTGT
>JAFOCB010000212.1 GCA_017381515.1 Clostridia bacterium
ATTTGTTTAAAACGTAGAAAGAAACTGCGGCTTGTTGCAATAAAGTCCCAAATATGATAGAATGTCCGGGTAAATTTGTTATATTTATGCTTTATTTTTGTAAAAAATGAAAGGAAGAAACCTTTTATGCAAATGATCAAAAAAACGATTAGTATTCTTCTGACCGTGGTAATGCTCGTTTCCATGTTCTCGATGGTAAATGTGGCTTCTGCTGCGGCATGGGACGGCACGGTTGCCACCTCTTTTGCAGGGGGTACAGGCACCGAAAATGACCCGTACATCATCATGAACGCATCTCAGCTCGCGTATATGAGAGATTGCGTTAACAATAACAATGCAACCTATGGCGCGGCATATTATAAGCTGGGCGCGGACATCGTTATTAACGAAAACGTGCTGAATGCGGACTATTATATCAATTCCGGCACCTTCAAAAGTTTTGGCAGCATAGGAGCTTCCGCCGGAGCCCCGTTTAATGGCACCTTTGACGGAGACGGCTATACCATTTCAGGATATTATGCCAGAGGGGATGCGATTGCCTTCTTCCTTTTCGCCGGCGGTGTGTTTAAGAACTTTACAATGAAGGATTGCTACAAGAGAGGATCTGCAGACGCAAATGCAATTCTTATTGAAAAAACAGTAGGTCAGGTCACCATTCAGAATGTCGTAATTGACGGCAACCTGTCCTATTCGTCCAACCAAAAGCATGCAGGTATGTTTATTGGCGTAGTCAGCAATAATGTTGGCGGCGTAACCATTGAGGACTGTGTGGCAAAGGGTCTTTTGTACTCTGAAAAAGGAAATGGCCATCTTGCCGGATTTATCGGGGCAAGTATGGACAGATGGGGAAACATTACCATCAAAAACTGTATTAACTACGCAAATACAAGCCCCTTGAAATCGGTTCCCGTAGCGGGAGGATTTATAGCCGACCTTGCGGATTGTGCATTTGATGCGCAGATAGTTTTTGAGGACTGTATCAATTACGGAAACCTGACTGCAAGCACTAATGCAGGCGGTTTTGTGGGTGAAGCGGCTGAGGTATGCAATACCACCTTTGTTAGATGCTTGAACGAGGGCTCGATTAGCGGTGCCACAAATTCAGGCGGTTTTGTAGGATATTATGCGCAAGCATCAAAAAATGGACAACCATACGTATTTAGCATTGCTAATTCCTTTAATGTGGGTACAGTAACAGGCGCAGGTGCGGTAGGCGCATTTGTTGGCGCCGATAACGGAGCAGCTTCGTGGACAGTAACCGATTCATACTACCTTGAAGACTCGGCAGCATCGGTGGGTTCAGCTTCGGCAACCACATCCGATACCGCAGCCCTTCAGGAGGGACGTTGGCTCGGACCCGATGCAGGCCTTTGGCTGATTAAGCAGGGAGAAAATCCGACCTTGAGACTTTCTACCGGCGAAATTGTTGGCGGAGACACACATACCCACGATTATAAGGTGACAAAGAATGAATCCACCTGTACAGATGGCGGAAGCATCGTCTATACCTGTGAATGCGGTGAGGTTTATACCGTGGAAGGAAAGCCGCTTGGACACGATTACTCGGGCGCCCAGACGACCGATCCTACCTGTAATAACGTGGGTGAAATGACCTACACTTGTTCTCGTTGTGACGATAGTTATACTGTCGAAATTGAAGCACTCGGTCACGATTACGTAGGCGTTCCGACAATTATTCCCACCTGTAAAGATGGCGGCGAAATGACCTATACCTGCTCGGGCTGTGGCGATAGCTACACCGAGGAGCTTGCGATTGCCGACCATTCCTATATAGAGGGCTATTGCGAATTCTGTGGAATTAGAGAGGTTTATACGCCCAATGGAGCCGAGTGGACAATGGACTTTGTCGATGCCGATGAAAAGGCGATTGACACCATTTCGACAACCGGCGGCGAATTCTGGATGGTAGTGCGACTGACAAATTATGCTGATTATATTGGCGAAATGGTTAATACGGGTGATATGCTTACCAGCACCTACGACCGTACAATCGCTGTCGCGACTTCGATTATTTCGATGGATAATTCCGAGCTTGTTGCTGTTCGCGAGAATAATAAGATTGTGTATTCAACTCCGTACGCAAGCGCAACTCTGATTTCTAATTACGATACAAATGACGGCTTGCTCAAGGTTGTTTTCAGCTCGGATAATAATGCCGGATGTACCTTCTCGATTGGTAGGTCGGAGCTTGACGCTAATGATGGAGAAATTTTCAGAATCAAGGTAAAGAGCAAGCTCACAGAAGCAGGCAAAATTGATGTAAAATTTGCTGGCGAAACTGGCGTGGTTGCAACCGCGGTTGCTCTTGTGAATAAGCCGGAAGCAGGCGAGTGGATTACCAGCAACGTTTATTCAGAGTATCTTCCTGTCGACGCTCGTTGCTACGACACTATCTAC
>JAFOCB010000213.1 GCA_017381515.1 Clostridia bacterium
GGACGATGGCAACGCCCATAATGAGCATACAAGCGACCAAAACACCCACCGATGCCAGTGACATCAGGCGATTGAGCCAAATATTTTTAAATCCTTCACCGACGAGATAACGGAAGCTTCTTAATTTCATACTTCGTCACCGCCCATCTCGTTAGTGTTGTCGAAGGCATTGTCACCGTCGGTCACATTTTCGCCCTCGGCAAAATATTCGTCTCCCTCAACGACATAGTCGTATTCGCCGTCGCCGTCGAGGTCGTTTGGTACGTCGGTTTCGCCACTGGTGTCGTAGCTATCGACATAATTTGCATTGTTTGCGAGGGTAAAATCGTCGCCTACCTCAACCTCTTCATAAGCGGTGTCGTCGCCGTATTCACCTTCGCCGTAATCGTCGTAATCGTCATAGAAGGCGGTATCGTAATCCTCGGAATTATCGGCTACGACGGTGCCGTTTTCTATCATAATAACTCGCTTGCCGAAATCGCGTACAAGCTGATGCGCGTGGGTTACCATGATAACCGTGGTACCTCTGCGGTTAATTTCGGAAAGAAGTTCTACAATTTCGTATGACATATTCGGGTCAACGTTACCCGTCGGCTCGTCGGCAATGATAATCGAAGGATTGTTTACAAGCGCACGGGCGAGTCCCACACGCTGCTGTTCACCGCCCGAAAGTTCGTCGGGCTTGCTTCTTGCCTTTCCGCTCAGTCCTACAAGGTTGAGGGCATACGAAACTCTGCGTCTAATCTCCATTTTTGACGCGCCGACGATGTGCATTGCAAAGGCAACGTTATCGTAAACGGTCATATTGGGAATCAGACGGAAGTCCTGAAAGACAATTCCCATTGTGCGTCTAAGCTTTGGGATATGTCTGCGTTTCATTTTTGAGAATTTGTAGTCGCCTACGATAATTTCGCCTGCGTTTGGCGTTTCCTCGTGCATGATGAGTTTCATAAATGTACTCTTTCCCGCACCGGAAGGGCCAACGACGAATACAAATTCGCCTTCGTGTATTTTAAGGTTAAAGTCACGTATAGCGTGAGTACCGTTTAAGTATGTTTTATATACGCCCTGAAACTCGATGAGCGGACGGGCGGTTTGAAGGACAAAATCCTCACTCATAAGGTTAACAACTCCATTAAAAATTAAGACTGATTAGTATTTTACAGGATTGGCTGTGAGATACTTCTTGACCATGAGGGCAATCTTGAATACAATCGCGTGGTCAAATTCGCGCAAATCGAGACCTGTAAGCTTCTTAATCTTTTCGAGACGGTAAACGAGAGTGTTTCTGTGAACAAAGAGACGTCTCGAAGTTTCGGAAACGTTGAGGTTGTTTTCGAAAAAGCGCTGAATGGTAAAGAGGGTTTCCTGGTCGAGTGACTCGATTGAGCCACGCTTAAATACTTCGCGAAGGAATGTTTCGCAAAGGGTGATGGGCAGCTGATAGATAAGACGGGCGATACCGAGATTATCATAGTTGCATATTGTTCTTTCGGTGTCGAATACCTTTCCAACCTCGAGGGCAACCTGCGCTTCTTTAAATGAACGTGCGAGGTCCTTTATACCTTCGACAATCGAGCCGATACCGATAA
Source organism: Clostridia bacterium (assembly GCA_017381515.1). GTDB lineage: Bacteria > Bacillota > Clostridia > Oscillospirales > Acutalibacteraceae > UMGS1976. The sequence goes on from JAFOCB010000213.1 coordinate 1,593, forward strand.
CTGCGTGAACGTAGAATTCGGTCGAGAGGGTGTCCGAAATTGAACGTGCGAGCTTTTCGAGGTCGGCAGCTTCGACGTTTGACTTAATTTCCTTTACCAGAGCGATGTCGGTATCATTGATGTTGAAAACGAAATCCTTTGCCTTGTCGGGAAAGAGCTTTTGAATAATGTCAAAGATAGAGATGTCGTTGCGGCTGGCAACTCGGATGAGAAGAACGGCACGGCTGACATCGTTATTTAAGTGAAGCTCTCTGGCCTTTAAGTAAATATCTCCGGCGAGAATATTGTCGAGTATCAGATTCTTTATAAAGTTAGAGCGGTCATACTTTTCGTCGTAGAACTGCTTGATGTTCGAAAGCGAAACGGCAACAACCGAGGCATATTTTTCTGCCTGCGGGTCGATTCCTTCGACAAAGAGGATGTATTCGTTTGAACCTGTGTTACCGAATGCCTTGTATGTATATGCGCCCTTAACAAAGCTTTCGTTTGAGTTGGTGATGTTCATGGCGATTGAGCTGTGAGCTTCACCGATACGCACGAGGTCGCTGCAAGCGATTACCGTTCCTGTTTCGTCGATTACACCGATAACGCGGTCGATCGCATTGTGCATCTGATAAACAATACTCTGAAATAATCTGTTGGACATGCTAAAAAACCCTCTCTCTTTTTTACACATAATTTTTCGGCTGCCACTTGTCATAATATACAAAATTCTCCGCAAAGTTAGCCGATTATGTAAATTCACATATTCATTTTACACAAATCAAACTCATTTTTCAAGTCAAAATGCAAAAAAACCACAAAAACAGGTTA
>JAFOCB010000214.1 GCA_017381515.1 Clostridia bacterium
CGTAAGCAAAGCACCGCAAATTCCACCAACCTGCTTATCATTCAATACGCTTCCGCAGAGGAGCCCCAAGGCAATGTAGAGTATAGAAACGGGGATGATAGATATAACAGCATATATAATATTTATCGTAATATCAATTCCAAGAATGATTGCCGCAATATAACAAATAACACTTTGAGCAATTGCAATCGGAATAATAGGTAGCGTATAACCGAGTATGAAATCAACTGAAGTCAGCGGTGTAGTATATAAGCGTTGAAGTAACGAACTGCCTCTGTCTTTTGCAATAATGGTCGCTGAAAACAGCGTCATAAATGAAAGACCGAAGATTGTAATACCGGGAGTTAAATGTTGTATTTCAAATAGCTTTACAGGAATATTCGCCTGTATTGCACTAAGCAACAAAATCAATACAAGGGGAAAGCCAAGACCAAATGCCAAATTTAGAGGATCTCGAAGTATTTCTTTAGTATTTCTGCCTGCAAATGTCAGCATTCTCATTTTGCTACCCCCTTAACGATACGAACAAAAGCCTGTTCAAAATTATCTGTCCCCGCTGTTTCTTTGATTCTCTCAGCGGTATCACAGATAAGGAGTTTACCATCTTTCATAATAGCTATACGGTCAGACAGGGCTTCTGCTTCTTCCATATAGTGCGTTGTCAGAATAATCGTAACCTTCCCTTTGAGAGAACGGATCAAATCCCACAGATCACTTCGAGCAAGCACATCGAGCCCGAGCGTAGGCTCATCAAGGAATAAAATCTCCGGCTCGCTTATCAGTGCCATAGCGATGCTCAACCTACGTTGCCAACCGCCTGACAGTTTTCCTGCTTTTTTCTTGATAACAGATTCAAGTCCGAGCAATTCGGTCAGTTCTGCGATTTTTGTATTTTGTTTGTTCTTTGTAAAACCGTGAACACCGCACATTAACTCAAGGTTCTCTCGAACTGAAAGACCTGGCGCAACCGCAGTTTCCTGCGGAGAAACGGCTATAAGCGATTTCACGGCGGCAGTATCTTTACAAATGCTTTTTCCGTTAAGAAATGCATCTCCGCTTGTGGGCTGCGTAAGACAGGACAACATTTTTATAGTGGTTGTCTTGCCTGCACCGTTTACGCCGAGCAGAGAAAATAATTCGCCTTTGTGCACAGATAAACTAAGGTTATCCACCGCAACCACATCTTTATATTTTTTGGTTAAACCGTTGATTTTGATAGCATCCATAGTTTATCCCTCCGTATCATATTGCTTTTTCAAGCCTTGATATACATCCGTAAGCATTTTACTTATAAGTTCCCAATCAAAATTATAATATCCTGTTGCTATCATTGTTGCGATACCGTGAACATACGTCCACATTTCCAAATGGAACAGCTTCGCATCCGAACCTTCAAGGCCTGTGTTATTGTGAACAATAGTCTCCATTTTGTCGGTGAGTTCTGACCCTTCGGAAATTGCTTCATCTGATCGATCACACATATATAAAAGCTTAAACAATTCTTTTTCTTCTTTTGCAAATTGGATATAAGCCATACCATTCGCTTTGTATGTAGGGAACTCTCCACTTTCTACCTCTCTCTGCATATACTCTTGGCATAATATATCCGCTTTTTTTGCAACTGCAAGGCGTAGTTCGTCCATAGTTGCAAAGTTGGAGAAAACCGGTTGCGTAGAACAGTTTAACACAGAAGCAACCGTTCTTGCGTTAATTGCTTGTGCTCCGCTTTTTCGAACAATATCAACTGCGGCCTTTACAATATCTTCTTTTGTCACTTTAACTCTGGGCGGCATAATGCACCTCCATAATATAGTTGTTGTTATATATCGCTTGATATTTTATCACTTTAGCCATTAAATGTCAATTGGTTTTGCAAAAATATCAAAAATAGCGGCAGAGAGATGATATTCTCCCTGCCGCCGTGCTTCGGTTAGTTGTAAATTATATCGTGATTTACGATTTCTGTGGCTCTGCTGCGGATATTGGTCATCCGAGCAACCCACTCCATTTGATTGTCTGCTTTGAGTTGTTCGGTCGCGCCTTCACGTTCTGCCATTTGTTTGACCAAACGATTGAATGTATCTTGGGCGTCGTGGTCGAGTTGGAGCAAATAATCATAAAGCGTATGCTCGTTAACCATTTTGTTATAAAACGGTTTACAGTGCTTTATAATGTGCTTTAAGTGTCGTTGCCCCCAAATGCCGATTGGCTCCCGTTCAGGCTCATCCTCACCGGCGATGATATAGTAATC
>JAFOCB010000215.1 GCA_017381515.1 Clostridia bacterium
TACTTCGAGGTATTCGCTCAGCGCGTTAACTACCGACGCACCTACGCCGTGAAGTCCACCTGCAACCTTGTATCCGCCGTCGCCGAATTTACCGCCTGCGTGAAGGATGGTATAAACAACTTCAACCGTCGGGATACCCATTTTCGGGTGCATTCCTACGGGGACACCACGTCCGTTATCGGTAACGCGGATAATGTCACCCTCCAGAATGTCAACCTCGATATGAGTACAGTAGCCGGCAAGGGCCTCGTCGATAGCGTTATCAACTATTTCGTAAACGAGGTGATGAAGTCCTCTCTCACCCGTCGAGCCGATATACATACCGGGACGTTTTCTAACGGCTTCGAGTCCTTCGAGTACCTGAATAGAGGATTCGTCATACTTTTCGGTGATTGGTGTATTGAGGTTTGTTGCGTTTAATTCGTTACTCACCTTTTTATCTCCTTTTAACCTTTTGTCCGTCACTCTAAAAAATAAGCAACGGCAGGGATTTTTTGCTTTTTTTGAACTTAATTTATATGAACGGAAAAGTTTTTTCCGATTATTTTTTTGAAACTATTTTTGTATGCGCTTTAAGTAATTTTCGCCGATGTTTCCGGCTCGTTTGAGAAGGGTTTGGGACGAAATTTGCGAAAGGTAGATAATTTTTTTACTCCTGTCGTCCTCGTCGGTGCAAACGATAAATGATTTTGGCAAATCGTCGGTGACGGTAATTATCCATCCGTTTTTTTGCGCCATGTTGAGATATTTTCGCGTGTGCTTTGAGACGGTGGAGGTATCGAGGTCAAAAATGCCGATAATATCCTCGGTTTTTATCACAGTATCCACGCCGATATGTAAAAACATTTTTTCTCCCTCTCATTAAATTTTCGCGGTGGTCAATATGTCGCGTCACCCAGCGTCATATTCAATCAACCACAATATCTGCCACCCATTCAAGCCGCCACAATATCTGCCGCCATACCAACCGCCCATTCAAAAGAATACCACGACATCACCCTGACATTGAATGACACAAATCGGTCACTTTTTATCACAAATTTACCGACTAAATCGTGCTTTATGCTACTTTACCCAATTTAGTTCTCGTTATTGAGCGCACTCGTCCTCTTTGTCGGCAAAAATTTCGCCATCCTTTATCTCAAAGGACCTTCCGCGACGCATTCGGTCAATCGAATTTTTATCACAGCAGGTGATAAACACCTGACGTCCACTCAAATGGTTGAGAATGTAGTCCTGCCTCTGCTCATCCAGCTCGCTCATCACATCGTCGAGCAAAATTATCGGCTGCTCACCGCCATTTTTATACAAAATTTCTGCTTCACACAGTTTTAGCATCAGTACGCACGACCTCTGCTGCCCCTGTGAGCCAAATCGTCTTGCCGACCTGCCGTTTATCAGTACCTCAATATCGTCTCTGTGCGGTCCGACTGAGGTTGTAGCCGTCAGCGAATCCTCTTTTCTGCTTTCTTTTAGCAGTTTTACGAGCCCTTCCTCGTCCTCGGCGGCAGAAACGTAGCTTATTTCAATTCTTTCCTTGCCTGCCGAAAGCCCTTCAAAAATTTTTGGTACTTCTTGGCAAATCAGTTCAACGTATCTCTTTCTGTATCGCACAATTTTTGCGCCCAAAAGAGCTAACTGCTGCTCATACGCATCCAGCATTTCGTCCAGACCACTATGAAAGCGAATATCCTTTAATATCGAATTTCGCTGGGTAACCGCTCGGTTATATCTATTCAGAAGTGAGGAATACTGCGGATTTAATTGGGTAATCGCAATGTCGATAAAGCTACGCCTTTCACTTGGTCCACTCTTTATCAGCGATAAATGGTCGGGCGAAAAAATGACACCCTTTATCACTCCGCCAAATTTAGACGGTGACCCCTTTTTTACTCCGTTAAGAAAGGCGTCCTTATCCTTGCCGAAGCGAATTTCGGCATTTTGCTCGCGCTTTTCGGCAAAAAAGGTCATCTTTATCTCGGCACATTCATTTTCGTACGCAATAATTTCACTTTCCCTTGCGCCTCGAAAACTCCTTGCCCCCGTAAAAAGCCAAATTGCCTCTAAAATATTGGTTTTTCCCTGGGCATTTTCGCCGTAAATAACGTTTATTCCGTCGCAAAAGGAAATTTC
>JAFOCB010000216.1 GCA_017381515.1 Clostridia bacterium
ATCGTTTCCAGTTTATCTTTTTGTTGTTATTCTTTGATATTATGCGCTGCATGAATGCGGCTACGTTTCCTGCGCCGTCATTTGAATCCGCGCTTTGCGTGGATGAAATGGCGGCTCCAACTCGGCATTTCCAGGACGATTTCAGGGCTTCGGCATTGCTTTCGGTATCCGCATCGTTTGAGCCGTTGCCACCTTTACCGCTACCGTCACCGCCATCGTTACCGCCATTTTGATTATCGATGCTTTGGTTTCCGCCCACCATTTCGGGCAGGTCGATGATAATGGTGCTGTTTGCCGGCAATCCCTCCTTATCCCAAAAGGTTGTTTCGTCGGTAAAGAAATTCGACCGCATCCTTTTATCAAAAAGGTACAAACTGTGGGAGAATTTTGTCATAATTTCATCGGGCGAAAGTTCCTCTACGTCGGGGATGTTTTGTGGCACGTTTTTGATAATATTGCCTAGATGCGGATAGCTGTCCCGCTCAAAGCCCATTTTGTCCAAAAGTGCGTTTACAATAATATCGTATGCGAGATGAAAATCGTCGTCAATGCGGTCAAATGGCTGCCAAATATGCTCCAAAACGATGTGCATAATCTGATGGCATAGCACAAAATCAAGTTCATTTGGGTATAGCTTGTCCAGAAAGGTGGGCGAGAAAAACACATTTTCAGCATTGACAGAGATTTTTTTCATATCGGGTACTGCGATGTATCGCAGATACATTGAAAGCATCGAAAAGGCGGGAAACGAGGATAAAAGTCGTGACCTCGATTCCTGAATTTTTGTTCTCAATCGGATAATTCGCTGGTTTGTCATCATTCATAATCATCCCATCTTCTGCCCGACCGCTCAAACCAATCGTTGAAGGTCCAGTTGAGCTGCAACTGCTTTCGGATTTCGGATATTTCCAAAAGGTCGGTGAATATCATACTTTTAAATTCGGCAGGGAGGTTTGCGGCATAGTTGAGCGCATTTTCGATTTCGTCGCGACTGTGATGCGTTCTGGCGTAGGTCGAGATGCCTGCCGCGACGGCATAAAGACCCTCGGGCATAACCGGACGCTCGTCGGTATAACCATCAAAAATTTCGCTTATTTCGGGAATGTGGCTGTATATTTCGCTCCACGAACGAAGCTCGTATGCCGCTTCCTCACCGATGCACCCCGCAATCAAGGGGAATACCGCCACAACGTTTTCCGAAACGTCATTTAGGATATTGCTGACCATTTCCCACGATCTCGGAGTTGCAAAGGATTGTCCGTCGGTCTGGGGATCGAATTGCATAAGCTTGCTTGGGTTTTTACTCAAATAGCCCAGAACGAGTCGGTTGATTCCTGCCTTAACCGCCCAGTTGTGCCAACTGTACGAGTCGGTAGCTATTTCGATGTGACATAGTCGATTTGCGAGTGCCTTTGGCATATTAAAGGCAACCGAGCGGTCGGTGACTCGGTTTCCCGCGGCAATAACGATGCAGTTGTCTGGCAGCTTGTGTTCGCCTACCGTTCTGTCGAGGGTAATTTGATATGCCGCCGCCTGAACCGATTGAGGCGCGGCTGAAATTTCGTCGAGAAAGAGAATGTTGATAACCTCCTCCGACGGATTCATTTGAAAAATTTGCGGTTTGAGCCAAATGGCGAGCGTCTTATCAGCGTTTGACGTCGGTATTCCGCGAAGGTCAACCGGGTTAAATAGCAGTAGTCTTACGTCTGTCACATTCACCTGTTTGCCGGTTTTATTGGCGATTTGGTCGGCGATTTGCCTTATCGCCTGTGATTTTCCTACTCCGGGAGGTCCCCAGAGCATCACCGATGGAAAGCGTTTAAGCGGACGCTCCTTTTTTATCAAGGAAACGTATGCGTTTGAAAGCTGTCTGACCGTTTGAGCGACCGTCAGGGTTAGTGAGAGAATTTGGTTTTCTATCATAATTTGACCACCCGTTTTTTATAAAATGAAACTCGAAAAGGGCATAATTGCCTTTTCTATAAAAAATAATAGCTCACAAGTTGTACTATAAATGGTACT
>JAFOCB010000029.1 GCA_017381515.1 Clostridia bacterium
ACACCCCAGCCGCCATCAAGAAAGACTTTAATCTCCGCATCTATTGCGAATTGAAGAATCTGTCTTACATCTGTTATATTGACCATCTTATCATCCTCACAAATTCTTATTTATCGGTGAGTTTATTATACCATATTTTTCATCTACAGTCAACCATTTGGCACCGAGGCGTGTGCTTGTCTTGATACAAGTCGGCGTCGCTTCGCTCCGCCGAGCCAAGCACACGCCTCGCAAAACTGAAAAAAGCAAAAACGAAAATCCAAAGCCGAGCGATGCGGCGTCGCACGCTGATCCGCTTGTTGCGACGGCCGCATTAACGCTCTCGGCACTTTTAGGATTTTGTTCGTTTTTATGCCGCTTATATTTAGCGCAGGGATTTTTCTCCCTGCGTTTTTTCTTTTTGTCCGTGAAACGAATTTGCAATGTCAACCTCTATACTTGTATCGGTCAGTACACATTCGGTATTGCTTCAAAATACCGCTGTCACACTTTCGTAAGAGTACGTAAGAGTTATTAAAAGAAGAAAGTCAAAAGTGGACAGCCGTGTAAGTTGAGTATTTGCATAATGTCTGCTAACCTTTTTATAGTAACAAACAAGGAGGTAAAAACGTGAACGGAATTCAAATCATCACAGACGAAAAAGTGTGTATCGAGAGTTTGAGCGAAGCAGAACAGCGTTTGTTTTATATGAGTATGCTCACTCAAATTCTCGAGCTTCACAGACAAGAACGAGAGGGGGTGAAATAATGGCGTATAGTGAAACGAAAGTCTACTTCGACGGAAGTCATTACATCGCAATCCCCAAAACAACCAACCCGAGCGCAAAGAAAAACAACAGATTTAAGGATAGTGAAACGGACGAAAAGAAACACGCTTTCAACGAAGCCTATAAAGGAACAAAAGCTAAAGGCAAGGAAGAACGGCAAGAAGAACTTACCAAAAAATTAAGACCGCATTTTGAAACAGAAGAACAAGCAACGGAATTTGTAAATGCCGAATTGGAACGGATAAAACGAAATTTGATAGTAAGACGGATGAGGCTTGCAAGAAAAATAAATCTCGGTGAATGGGATTATTTCTGCACCTTTACCTATGACGATAAAAAACACACGGAAGAAAGCTTTAAGCGTAAGCTTGCGGACACCTTTAAGAAGCTACGGCAACGTTACGAATGGGAATATCTCGGAGTCTGGGAACGCTCACCCGAAAATAACAGATTGCATTTTCACGGACTATTTTACGTACCGAAGATGAAAGGCGAGCTTGTTGAACGTAGGGATTACAGTACCAAAAACCACCGTATGCAAACCACTCTGCAAAACACCTATTTCACGAAACGTTTTGGAAGAAATGATTTTGACCCGATTAACCAAAAAACGCTCAACCAAGCTTCAGCCTATCTTATGAAATACATTTCAAAATCGGGTGAGCGCATTGTGTACTCGAAAGGAACGGCAACCTATTTTATATCCGACATTATGGACGATGACGTAGTATGTACCATCGGGCAAGAGGACAGAAAGCTATTGCTATTTGACGATTTCTCTTGCTTTGACGAGGGCG
>JAFOCB010000030.1 GCA_017381515.1 Clostridia bacterium
GTGGATTCGAACCACCGAAGCGAAGCGCAACAGATTTACAGTCTGCCCCCTTTGGCCACTCGGGAACTCTCCCATATTCAGTTAAGCTCGGCTAAATGGAGCTGGTGGACGGACTCGAACCCCCGACCTGCTGATTACAAATCAGCTGCTCTACCAACTGAGCTACACCAGCACAACCGCGCAAGCAATAATATACCACAGAAGTCGTTTGATGTCAACATTTATTTTCATTTTTTTTAAATTTTTTTCTGCCATTAAAATTGGCGGTTTAAACCGACTTGACACGGCAATATCTTTGGTATAAAGTAAGGGTAGAAACTATAAGGAGGTGCGCTATGAAAAGACATATTATTCCCGTAATTATTGTCGCGGTGTTGATTATGCTCACCGCCTGCACAACCGAAAGTGAAACATCACACCATACCGAAAGCACCTATTCCGACCTCTATCCTCAAAGCTCTATTAGCGATAATTCGGATGATAGCACCGATACCAAATGGCTAGGTGACCTTACCGAATGCGAATACAATAAATTCTACGAATTCAAGGTAAAGGAAACTGCATCATATAATTTCGGGATTGTAAAAACATCGTCAAAAGCGGACGAAAAGCTCAAATGGTTTATTTATGTACTTGACGAGCCGTTTACAAATGGACTGCGTTATCTTTACGAATCGAATAATCCCGATTGCACTATACAAATGGACGAGATGGTTTCGCTCAATCTGGTTGAAAACAGTTATATTTACTGTTTCTGTTCATATAACGAGTATAATGCGACGGGTGACATAGCCGCAGAAGCATATCTTCTTATCGAAAGGGAATAAGCCGATGAAAACAAATTGCGAAGAATGCGTATATTACGTGTATGATGAAGAAACCGAAAGCTATTGCTGCGAAATGTCATTTGACGAGGATGAATATGCTCGGTTTTTATCCAGCTCTAATTACAGTTGTCCGTATTTCCGACTCGACGACGAATACGCCATAGCGCGAAAACAATGATAAAAAAAGCACCTGCTAGGCGTTGTACCCGTAAGGATACAACGCCAGTTTTATTCGCCTAAGGCGAGTTATATTGCTTCGCAGTTATATTTGGACTAAAGTCCAAGTGATATTGCCTTCGGCAGTTATGGGCGAATAAAATATCACTGAAAGCGCAAGGTTTCAATAACACTATTGCCGTAAGGCAATAATATCACTCCAACAATAGTCGGAATATCACTAAAATAACAATCGTGTTGTTAATTTAAAATCGTTGTGATATAATTAAATAAAACAATTAGATAATCGGTTGAGAGTAAGGGGAATAAAATGAAATTTAACGATTATTGGAATTTGCCCAAAAATGTAAAGAACTATTTCTCGCCAAAGCAAGAAAAATATTTGAAGGAAAAATACGGTAAATTATATACACTTCACACAATACTTTCAATTGTCATAGTATTGATGCCTTTTATTATTTATTTATGTATTGCTCCCAGTAATGCTTTTAACCCGACTACACAAAGTGGCAATACATTGGGTGCAATCGGCGGTATTTTAGGGCTAATTGGTTCGGTTTCAATAGGCGTTGGTATTGTGAATTGTTTTATGGCTTTAATAAAACAATACTTAGGACATTGGGTAACGCTCATTGCCATAATCGGCGGTGTTATATTGGATATTTTGGGAATATTTGTATTTACACTTGTAAAATAATTTACGCTTTTGCGTACTGCACCACAGGATGCTATGCAGTGTGAGCAAGGTTAAGGGTTTTAGGTTCTCCTAACAAGTGGAAAATGTGATATACATTTTCCCTGCTTGCTACGGTATAAGACAAAATTAAAAGGAAGCACGAATTTCGTGCTTCCTTTTTTACTGTCCTTTAGAGTACAACGCCTACGGTAGGTGCTTTTTTTATCATCATAATTACATCAAGCTTCTGTAAAGTGCTTTGATTTCTTCAACAGAGGTTTCTCTCGGGTTGCCCGGACGGCAAGCATCAGCATAAGCCGATTCAGCAAGCTCGTCGATGTCCTCTTCTTTAACAATTCCCTTGAGTGTTGTCGGAATACCAACGTCCTCAGCCAACTGCTTAACAGCGTTAACAGCGGCGGCTCTGTATTCTTCCTGAGTCATATTTTCAACACCTTCTACGCCCATAGCGATAGCTATGTCGCGATACTTTGTGCCGGTATATTCAGCGTTGTAAGCCATAACGGTCGGCAGGAGAATTGCACATGCCTTTCCGTGAGGAGTATCGTAATAAGCTGAAAGAGTGTGTGCCATGGAGTGGTCAACGCCAAGTCCTACGTTTGAGAAGCCCATACCTGCAACATACTGACCGAGTGCCATTCCTTCTCTGCCGTTAGCGTCGTTTTTAACAGCGCCACGAAGACTTCTTGCAATAATTTCGATGGCTTTGATATGGAACATATCCGAAAGCTCCCAAGCTCCCTTTGTGATATATCCCTCGATAGCGTGAGTGAGCGCATCCATACCGGTAGCTGCTGTCAGAGCGGCAGGCATTGTATTCATCATATCAGGGTCAACAACGGCAACAACAGGAATGTCGTGAACGTCAACGCAAACGAACTTGCGTTTCTTTTCAACGTCGGTGATAACGTAGTTGATTGTAACCTCGGCAGCGGTTCCTGCTGTGGTAGCAACTGCGATAATCGGAACGCAAGGATTCTTTGTCGGGGCAACGCCTTCGAGTGAACGAACATCCTCAAATTCAGGATTGGTAATGATGATACCGATTGCCTTTGCGGTATCCATTGACGAACCGCCACCGATAGCTATAATGCAATCTGCACCGCATTCCTTGAATGTCTTTACACCATTCTGGACGTTTTCGATTGTTGGATTTGCCTTAATATCGGTAAAGAGGGTATAGGGGATGCCTGCCTTTTCGAGAAGGTCGGTCACCTTATTTGAAATGCCGAATTTTACGAGGTCGGGGTCGGTAGCAACAAAGGCCTTTTTAAATCCTCTGCTTTTAATTTCATCAGGTACTGCGTTTATGGCACCAGCGCCGTGATAAGAGGTTTCGTTAAGTACAAACTTTTTCATTTCAATTAACCACCTTTTAAGATAATTTGTATAACGGTTTTCCGTTTCCTTTATTATACATCTGAAATCGCAAAGTTGCAAGAACTTTTGTTAAAAAATTATCAAACTTTTTTGGGTAAAAAATACCCCCTTTTTCAACCGATTAGTCGGTAAAAAAAGGGGCAGGGGATTAGGTCACCTTGAAGCTGTACTGAATATCGCTTTCCATTGTGCCGTCGGCAATTTCCATCGAAACCACAAAGTTTTCAAATAGTTCAGGTATTTCACCCGTGAGGTCGAATCGGTATTCTGCTACATTTTTCGGAAAATCGTTAGCAGCTTGTTTGAGCGAAATCACCGTCTTTTCTTTGGTTTCGTTAATCTCCGGTTTATGAACGGAGTTGTTCACATTGTCAACGACGGTGTTGAAAATATGTCGTCTTTTTGCTTCTTCGTATTCCATTGTCGATTTCAGATTAAGCTCGTATCCTACGTTTTTCATTGTTCCGCAACCGAGCGAAAGGGTAAAGTTATTTAACTGCATACGGAACATTGATTTATCATACTTCATAAAGTTGATGTTGCCCTGACTTGTGTTATATATGAGGGTGAAGCGGATAAATTCGTTCATTTCGATTGAAGCCGATGTGGCCTCGAACTTTTTATCAAAGCCGAAAACGGTAATATCGAGCGTCTTTCTGTTTTCGTTGGTGGAGTAAAAGCTTTGTGCTACCGCAATATGATTTTTACTTTCGTGGATATATGGCTGATTTTCTTTATATATCGACGGGTCCATGTTGAATAGCTTTGCTATTGTCGGGAATTTGTCAGAGAAGCCATTGTCCATTTCAAAGTGATTATTGGGGTCAAGCATGGCATTATAGACGTCATAAAATTCGTTATTTTCAGCAAGTGTTTGTGAAAAATCGGTCTTTTCGGTCGTGGCTGTTTCGAAATAATATTTCATTCCGTAATCGGTCGGGGTCATAATGAGGTATATTCCGAATAAAAATAGCGCAATAAGAACACAAATTGAAACGTTTGACCAAATTCGACGTTTTTTATCGCTTTTTGGCTCGTAGGGATTATATTTACTGTATCTCATTATTTCACGTCCTTTTTAACAGTATTTGCAATAGCGGTGAATTGCTCCATCGAAAGCTGCTCACCGCGAGCATTTCGGTCGATTTCGCAACTATCGAGAATGTCATAAATTGCTTGTTTATCCATTTTCAGCCCGTTTGAGAGGCAGTTAACCAGCGTCTTTCTTCTCATCGAAAATGCCGCCTTTATGACCTTGAAAAAGCTAACGGCGTCAACGTCATATTCCTTTTCTTTTCCCGAAATGTCGAGCTTTATTACCGCGCTGTCAACCTTTGGCGGTGGCATAAACGAGTCGCGCGGCACATTGAACAAAAGTGATGGCGTGCAATAAAATCTGACTGCCGCAGTAACGGCACCACATTCTCTCGTTCCCATTTCGGCGCAAAGTCGGTCTGCAGCTTCCTTTTGCACCATTACGGTAATGCTTTCGATTGCCAGATTTGATTCGAGTAGCATCATAATAATCGGCGATGTGATATAGTAGGGCAGATTGGCACAAACTGCTATCTTCATTCCCTGCAATTTATCGTCGATGAGCTTGTTTAAATCGATTTTCATAACATCGCCGAAAACAACCTCAACATTATCATATTCGGCAAGTGTTTCTTTTAAAACGGGTCTTAGCTTTTCGTCAATTTCGATTGAAACAACCTTTTTTGCCCTTTTTGCCAGTTCAACTGTGAGTACGCCTGCACCCGGACCGATTTCGATTATCGCATCGGCATCAGCGCATGCCTCATCGGCCATTTGGGGACAAACAGTTGGGTCGATAAGAAAGTTTTGACCTAGCGATTTTTTTAAGTTAAAGCCGTTTCTCTCTAAAATGGCGCATAGCGTTTTGAAATTTGAAAGGTCAGCCATATATAATCTCCGTTAGTTTTGATACCATAATTATATCATATTTTACCTCAAACGCAAATGATATATTTTAATATTTCGTAAATAATGGTGACAAATTAAAAAAAGTGTGATATAATATTTAAAGTTTTTAAAATAGCATGGAGGTTTTTACGACTATGAATGATAACGCTCTTAAAATAATTCTCAACGAGCTCGAACCTGTTTTTACGGCTCAGAAGCTTGTTCGTCAGCAGGGTGATGACGTGGTATATACTAACAGCACCCACGCGGTTAAGATTTGGTATAACGAAGAAAAAAAGTTATTTATACTTGATGTGGCTGTACTTAATGGCGAAGAAAGCGTTGATTTTGTGAATAAGTCAATGTACCTTTTTGACGAAGGAAGTAATGACAAAGATGCAAAATCGGTTGGAAACGACTTTGCCGATACCCTTAATATTGCTTTTGGTGTCGTCCATACCAGAAAGGCGTCAATCGACCTGCCGTCAAAGGCAGCTCCCGGCTCAACTCCCGGTGAGGATGCTTTTTGCAACCGCTTTTTGACCCTCTATCCGCAGTATAAGGATAAGTATAAAGCCGACGTCGAAAAATATGGTGATTTCCTTTATGAGAGATTTTTCAGCGAAACAGCCGCAGTTAAACTCAACGAGCTTATGGCCTCGGGCGACAAAAAGGCGATTATAAAGATGCTTCAAATGCTTGACGAATTCTACGTTGACGGCAATTTCGATGTTCAGAGCACCATTACTTACACAATCATTGGCGGTGCCTTCCGTAACGATAACGACCTTTTTGAAAAAGCATGCGCATTTATGACAGATAATGCGCCCCATCTTCTTATCCCGTCAAAGAATATGATGGAGCACGTTATCGCAAAGGAAAATAAGAAAAAATAAGTCAAAAAAAGCGGTCATATTTTTATGGCCGCTTTCCTTATGGTTTATTGACAATTAAATAATATAATGATAAAATTAAAGGTGATTTATTTTTACAAGTGAGGGAATGCAAGAATTATGGCAGAATGTAATAAATGCGGAAATCTACTCGACGAAAATGGTGTATGCAATAATTGCAGCCATACGGATGCCGATGATATATACACAACTTGGGGAAAGCCCGGTTCAACTTCAGAAAAGGCGGTGTCAAACCAGCCCGAAGCCGACAAGGTGAATGAAACCCAATCGGTCGAAACCTCTACCGAACCTGTGATGAAATATGCCCAGTCGCAAATCGGTACTGCCGAGCAGCGGGCGGCATATTTTAACGCTATGGCAGGCGTCGAGGAAGAAGAGGTGGACGAGCAATTTTACGTATCGGAAAATAGTCTTTTTGACGTTCCCTTTAATGATACAAAGGAAAATTTGGGTTACAATTTCCCCAAATTTCGCAATACCGCATCTAAAAAAACGCGCAAAGGCATAAAGATTACTGCCATTGTTGTTTCGGCGGTTGCTTTGCTTACTGCCGCTATAATTGTTGTAAGCAATTATTTCAGTTTCGGGCTTTTAACCTCGGGTCCCGAGGTGCCGATTATCGCGGTGAAGGACACTTCGCTTTATTTGACAACGAGCAAGGGCGGAATCCAGAGTGATATGTATTATAGCGACCGCATCGCTACGATAAAAAATACTATTCTGGACGGAAAGGTTGATCGAGTAAGCTTTACCTCAGATTACAGCCGAATGCTGGTCGTAGAAAAGTATGAATCAACCAACCAAACATATACCCTGCACGAGAGAGAAACCTATTCTCCTAACTGGGTAACTGCGCAGAATAACGGAACGATTGTTGATACGGCAATTTGCAGTGAATATAAATTTTTTAATGAAGAAAAAGCAATCGCTTATTTAAAATTAAGCGGTGATGTCACCGAACTGTGCGTATATTCCTTTGCCGACGGCACGGCTAAAAAGATTGCCACAAATGTTACCGAATTCAGTATTCAGAATAATGATACCGTTCTCTACATTTCTGACGGAAATTTACATAGCTTAACTTATAAAGGTCATACCGATATTAAAACAAAGCTTGTAACTGAGTATGTATATCAGGTAAAAACAGCTTATGACTATGGATATACCGATTCAAACGATTATTTTTATATCACAGTCAAGCTTGAATATATTACTCAAAATATGTATTACAACGCTGGTGAACTTCATTACGTAAAATCAGGCAAAGATAAGAAAATCGGTGATAACGCATCTAATATTGTAATGCCATTCTTTGCTGACGGCTCGGCATATTATATGCGTTCGCAATATTTTTCGCTTGGCGTAGGTTCGTTTATAGAGGATGATTGCGCCGAAAGTGACGCCGAATATGTAGAAAAGCATTATCAGAAAAATAACGATGAAGCATATACAACCAGCAAAGAGGACTGGGCAAAGGTTCTTCGTCATCATCGCAGAAATATTCAATTCGGCGATCAAACATTTTCTATATTTGATATGGGAGTATATAGCGATATTACTGATGACCTTTGGTTTGTAAAAGGGGAAAAGCACACCGAAATAGCAAAGAATATTGTTGATGTTTCCTTCATGGACGAGGAAGCAAAAACACTCGTTTACAGCTACTATCCCTTTAATATCAATAAGCTTCTGTTCAGCGAGGTTGAGCAGAATTATATTCAGTCGGAGCCGGCTTTGATTGGCTATTGCAAGGACATTCTTTTGCCGAAGTATAAGACAAAGCAGTTTGGCATTTCAAAGGAGAGCAAGAAGGTTGACCTCGACGCTTCGTATGTTCGCAAAGCCGATATTACTGATGACGGCAAAAAGATGTACTTTATGGACACCGAAAAGGAAAAGAGCGAATCGGGCGCTTTAAAAATGCTCAATTTAAGCGACCTTTCGGGCTGCGAAACGGTTATCAAGTCGATTGAAGATTTTGAAGTGATGGGTGATAGTGCGGTATCAATTGCGCTTAATGACGACCTGTTTTTAAATAACAAAAAAATCGGTCAGAATGTGCATAGTTATCAAACTGCTGAAAATGGAAAAAGCGTTGTATTTATCGACAATTTCAACGTAATTGATAATACCGGACGCCTTCAGGTGTATAAGGATGGCGAAGCCGATAACATAGCCGAAGACGTAAACGATTTTGCAATAATTGGCGAAAACACTCTGGCATATATCGGCAACTATAACAAAGCCGAAGGTGAAGGTACGCTTTATATCGCATCGGGAATTAAATCGGGTAGAGCGACCGACGATATGGTTAAATCTATCATTAGATATTAAGGTGAAAAGGTTTGTATAAAATTATTCGTAAATCGAAGCTTAATGATCAAATGACCTTGATGGTGATCGAGGCGCCTTTTGTTGCAAAAAAAGCAAGGGCCGGTCAGTTTATAATGCTTCGAGTAAATGAAACGGGCGAAAGAATACCCTTGACGATTGCCGATTATGACCGCGAAAAAGGTTACGTTACCGTGATTTTTCAAAAGGTCGGAAAAACGACAATGTTGCTCGATGCTCTTGACGAGGGCGATTTGGTGCTCGACCTGGTCGGTCCTCTCGGAAAGCCGACCGACCATAATGGAGTAAAACGTGCCGCAGTAATTGGCGGAGGTGCGGGTTGCGCAATTGCTTATCCCCAGGCAAAAGCCATGATGGAAAAGGGCATTTACGTTGATATGATTGCGGGATTCAGAAATAGCGACCTCATTATTTTAGAGGACGAAATGGCAGCCGAAAGCAATCAGCTTATAATAATGACCGACGATGGCTCGAATGGAAATAAGGGCTTTGTTACCGATGCGCTAAAAAATGAGATTGCGGCTGGTAAAAATTATGATTTCGTTATCGCGATTGGCCCGTTGCCGATGATGAAGGCGGTTTGCAACCTAACCAAAGAATATGGAATAAAAACCATTATCAGTATGAATTCGTATATGATCGACGGAACGGGAATGTGCGGCTGTTGTCGTGTTACCATTGACGGAAAGGTAAAGTTCGCTTGCGTTGACGGGCCTGATTTTGACGGTCATTTGGTCGATTTTGACGAAGCGATAAAGAGAAGCAGGATTTATGCCGAGCAGGAAAGAAAAGCTCGTGATGAACATTGCAATTTAATGAAGGCAAAGGTGTCGGACAATGGCTGAACTGAATAAAATGAGGGTTGCCATGCCCGAGCAACCGGCTGATAAGCGCGTCACAAATTTTGACGAGGTTGCGCTCGGCTACACTGCCGAAATGGCGGAAAAAGAAGCATCACGTTGTCTTAATTGTAAAAATATGCCCTGCGTCAGCGGGTGTCCCGTTAACATTCGTATCCCTGAGTTTATCAAAAAAATTCGCGAAAATGATATTGAAGGCGCGTATAAAATTATCAAATCGACAAGCTCGCTTCCTGCCGTTTGTGGTCGCGTTTGCCCTCAGGAAAATCAATGTGAAGCGCGTTGCGTTTGCGGAATAAAGGGCGAAAGTGTTGCAATCGGTCGACTCGAAAGATACGTTGCCGATTATATGTTTAATAAGGAAACCACCGAAAAAGCCGAGCCGAATGGCAAAAAGGTTGCGGTGATTGGTGGCGGTCCGGCAGGGCTTACTTGCGCAGGTGACCTCAATAATCTCGGCTATGACGTTACTGTTTTCGAGGCGTTTCATATTGCGGGCGGTGTTCTTTCTTACGGGATTCCCGAATTCCGTTTGCCAAAGAGTGTTGTCCGCCACGAAATAGAAAATCTCGAAAAATCGGGCGTCAAGATAATGACAAATATGGTTATCGGAAACGTACTCACTATTGACGAGATTTTTGATATGGGCTTTGAAGCGGTGTTTATCGGAAACGGCGCAGGATTACCCAACTTTATGGGTATTGATGGCGAAAACTTAAACAACGTATTTTCTGCTAACGAATTTCTGACCCGTATCAATTTAATGAGAGCGTTTGACGATAATTATGACACACCGATTTATAAATTCTCATCGGTTGCGGTAATCGGCGGTGGAAACGTTGCCATGGACGCTGCCCGTTCAGCCAGACGACTTGGTGCAGAAAAGGTGTATATCGTGTACCGCCGTTCCGAGCAGGAAATGCCTGCCCGAAAGGAAGAGGTGCTTCACGCGAAGGAGGAAGGAATCGAATTCCTTTTCCTTAATAATATAAAGAAGATTAACGGTGACGAGAGCGGTAACGTAAGGTCAATTACCTGCGTCAAAATGGAACTTTCCGAAGCTGACAAAAGTGGTCGTAGAGCCCCTGTCGAAATTTGCGGAAGCGAATTTGATTTGGACGTCGATGCCGTAATTATGGCTATCGGAAACTCGCCCAATAAAACGGTTGTCTCCGCTTGTGAAGGCATCGAAACTAATAGAAAGGGTTGCATTATCGTTGACGAGGAAACACTAAAAACCACACTCGACGGCGTTTATGCAGGCGGTGATGCGGTAACAGGTGCGGCTACCGTAATTCTTGCTATGGGCGCAGGAAAGAAGGCCGCACAATCCATTCACGAATATCTGCAAAACAAATAATTCTCATACAAATAACGACTGTGGAAAAATTTATCCAGAGTCGTTATTTTTTTAATATCTCGGTCATATATTTTATTGATTAAATATAGGCGGTGGTAAATTTGTCGGGAGAAAAAATGATTGAGGAAATGACAAAGGACGAAAATAAAAGGGTAAAGGACCGCCTTATGAGTTTAATTTTTACTCAATCGGTGGTATGTGCGCTGATTATCATTTTTTCATTCGGGTTAAAGCTTATTGGCGGCGACCTGTATGAATGGGAAAAAGGGATATATATATCCGATTTCGAGGACAAAACCTCGGTAAAAGAGGTGCTGAGTCAGCTTTCTACCGCCGTTACGTCATCGAATTCAACCGAAGAAAAAGAGAAGCCAAGTGCTCCCGAAACCAAATCTAACAGTACCCTTGAATATGCCGTTTTGAGTGAGGATGACGGGGCAGAAACGGTGATTGATTTTAAGGAGGTTCAAACCCTTTCAAGTGTAAAAATGTCAAAGCTTAATATGGTTATGCCTCTTTCTAAATATCGCGTTACAAGTGAATACGGCTATCGAGTTAATCCCGTTTCGGGACTATATAAATTACATAGTGGAGTTGATTTGGGCGCAAACAGCGGCGAAAAAATCTATTCTGCACTTGACGGAAAGGTTGTTCGCTCTGATTACGCATCGGATTACGGGCACTTTGTTATGGTCGACCACGGAGACGGACTTTGTACCCTCTATGCCCATTGTTCCGAGCGCCTTGTGAGCGTTGGCGATACAGTTAAGCAGGGTGATGTAATCGCTCTCGTCGGTAGTACGGGTGCATCGACAGGTCCACATTTACATTTCGAGGTCAGGGTGAATAACGAGCGTATAAATCCGCTCAATGTTTTACCCGACGTTTATACGGCATGACGGTCAAGGTTTTTGGCGGTGAATTTAATGTATCCTTTCCGTTTGCGTTAATGGTTGCGATTTTGCTTTGTTGCGACAGTACGGGAATGATGTCGGTGTCACTATTATCTATCTTTCTTCACGAAATGGGACACATTATTGCATTATATTTTTTAAAGTTGCCGCCGCGAAGGGTGAATTTCCGCCTTTGCGGAATAGAAATTGTCGAGTCGCGGCTTTATTGCGGATATTTGGCTCAGCTTGCCGTTGCAGCTTCGGGACCGATGGTAAATATTTTACTCGGTTTAATTCTTTTGCCGTTTTCGTATATGTCCTTCGTCGCAATTATGAGCGCAACAAATATAGTAATCGGTGTATTCAATCTATTACCGCTGTCACAGCTTGACGGCGGTGAAATTTTATATTGCTTAATGTCAGCAGTTTTACCCGAAAATAAATGCAAAAAAATATCCTGCACGATTGATATTGTCTTTATTCTAATGTTGCTTATTACGGGAGTTTATATTCTTTCTATGCCTAATCATAACCCCACCATGCTCATAACTGCGGTGTATTTGTCGGCTTATGTAATTATTAAGCATAGATAATGTTGAAAAAGTCGCACTCCTTTGATATAATTGAAGCATTAACTTTTTAGGAAGGTAAAAAAATGGAGCTTTCAGATATACTTTTAAAGGTTCAGAAACCTGCGCGATATATTGGCGGTGAGCAGGGAGCAATCATAAAGGATAAGAGTAATATTGACGTACGATTTGCTTTTTGCTTTGCCGACAGCTACGAGGTGGGAATGTCCCATCTCGGAATGAAGATACTTTATTCGGTTGCGAATACACCCGAGTGGGCATGGTGCGAAAGGGTATTTGCTCCTTGGGAGGATATGGAGACCGAAATGCGCAATAATGATATTCCGTTATTTGCGCTCGAAAGCGGAGATAAACTCTCTGACTTTGACATTATCGGCTTCACAATCCCATACGAAATGTGCTATACGAATATTCTTAATTGCCTTGACCTAGGTGGAATTCCTTTGCGTTCAAGTGAGCGAAAGAAATTGTCTCCGATTGTTATTGCGGGAGGTCCTTGCACCTGTAACCCCGAACCACTTGCCGATTTTATTGATATATTTTCGCTCGGCGAGGGCGAGGAGCTTACCCTCGAAATAATGGAACTGTATCGAAAACATAAAAAGCTCGGTTCGGATAAAATGACCTTTTTGCGCGAAGCGGCAAAGCTTGACGGTGTGTACGTTCCTGCATTTTATGATGCCGAATATAATGATGATGGTACAATAAAGGCATTTCACGCAAAGGACGGAGCACCCGAAAAAATTACAAAGCGAATTATAAAGGATTTGGATAATTGTCATTATCCGGATAATTTTGTTGTCCCTTATCTTGACATTGTTCACGACCGCGCTGTTTGCGAAATTTACCGCGGATGTATTCGTGGTTGTCGTTTCTGTCAGGCGGGTTACATTTATCGTCCTATTCGAGAAAAGTCCGCGTCGGTTGCCAATGCACAGGCAAAGCAACTTTGCGAAAATACTGGATATGACGAGCTTTCGCTTTTATCCCTTTCTACGTCGGATTATTCACAGCTGAATGACCTGCTCGGCTGTATGCTTCCTTGGACCGAAAAGGAAAAAATCGGTTTACAATTACCGTCACTTAGAATTGATAATTTCTCTGACGAGCTGCTTCAAAAGGTAGCATCGGTTCGTAAATCAGGGCTTACCTTTGCACCCGAGGCGGGTACACAGCGCCTTCGTGACGCGATAAATAAAAACGTCACTGAAAAGGATGTTATGGATACCTGCCGAGTGGCTTTTGAGGGCGGTTACACCTCGGTTAAGCTTTATTTTATGATGGGTTTGCCGACCGAAACAATGGAGGACATCGAGGGTATCGCAACTCTTGCCCAAAAGGTTGTTGACCTTTATTACTCGCTTGAAAATCGACCGAAGGGAAAGGGCGTTTCTGTTTCGGTTTCCTGCGCTACATTTATACCGAAGCCGTTTACGCCGTTTCAGTTCGAGGCGCAGGATGACTTCTCAACCATCGAAGAAAAGCAGAAACATCTGCGCGATTGTATTAAAACAAGAAAGATTTCGGTTAGTTTACATAATTCCGGAACTTCGCTTATTGAAGCGGTACTTGCAAGAGGTGACCGCCGTCTTTGCGACGTGATTTATAAGGCGTGGGAAAAGGGATGTAAATTCGACGGCTGGGACGAATATTTCAATTACGAAAAGTGGCTCGAAGCATTTGATGAATGCGGTCTTGACCCTGCCTTTTACGCTAATAGAAAGCGAGAATACGACGAAATTCTGCCGTGGGACCATATCGACATCGGCGTAAGTAAAAAGTTCCTTATCAATCAGGACAAGCTTGCACACGAAAGTATCACTACACCCAACTGCCGCCAAAAATGTGCAGGTTGCGGTGCAACTAAATTCGGGGAGGGAATATGCCGTGAGGCCTGTAAGAATTTATTATAATAAAACGGGTAAGTTAAAGTATATTTCCCATCTCGACATCAATCGCGTTATGCTCCGTATGATTCGCAGGGGTAAGATTGACGTTTGGTTTACAGAAGGGTTCCATCAGCATCCCTACGTCAATTTCGCATTGCCTCTTTCGCTTGGATTCGAGAGTGAAAGTGAAGCCGTCGATATGCGAATCAATGACGATATGACAAATGATGAAATTATGAAACGGCTTTCTGCCGTAGCTCCCGATGGAATGGAAATTACCGCAGTTTGCGATCCGATAAAGAAATTTAGCGAAATTGCCTATGCTGACTTTTACATTGTAATAAAGGGCGAATGCAAAAATGCGCTGAATGACTTCCTTTCGCAGCCGCAAATTATTGTCCAAAAGACGACTAAAAAAGGCGGTATAAAGCAAATTGATTTAAAAGAAAAAATAGTCAAATATTCTGTGTTGGAGGAAGATGGCGATACAGAACTACTCATAACCCTTCCGGCAGGAACGCAGGAAAATATTAACCCGAATCTCATTTTAGCCGCGTTTAGTGATGATTTATCAATAAAAGGAGTGGTCAGACGAGCCATTTACGACTGCGAAATGAACATATTTGCATAATATTAAAAAAACACTTGCATTTTGAGTTTCGTTGTGGTATTATATTCGGGCATGTGATAAACGCCGATCCTTTTCGGCGGTGGTCATTGCCGTCTTATTATTTAAAACGACATTGAAGCGGATAGTCCTCTGTGTCCATTTCGGGTGCATGAATATCTGATAAATTAAAA
>JAFOCB010000008.1 GCA_017381515.1 Clostridia bacterium
AACTGAATGATGTTAATGCAATCGGTTTGTTCATTTTCGATGTAGCGAAGGAGTAAAAATGCGTTTTTTGGAGCCGCATTATCGAGGTTGCAGAGGAGAATTCCTCGGTTTATTGCATAATTCATGGTTGCTCTCGAAATGAGGTCGCACAGCCAAATATCCTTTTCGGCAGGGGAAACGTCGTAAATGGTAAAAACGCCGTTTATAATCGAAAATTTCGAGTGACCAACAATCTCACCCGTTTCGGTGTCGGTTGCAATCATCGCATTAGCTCCGTCAAAAAGGTTGTTATCAAAAAATTCGGCTATTTGTTCGCTTGTTGCAGGTTTTACATGAATCATTTTTTTCTACCTCTTTTTTTAGGTTGTTCATCCGATTCGCTTTTGTCACTTCTCAAAGCGTCGCAGCGGAGTTTGGTAATTTCCTTTTCGGTCAGCTCACGCCATTTTCCCGGTTTGAGCATTCCGAGCTTTAAGGTGCTTATTGCGGTTCTTTTCAGTCGAATTACGCGAAGGTCAACCGCCTCGCACATACGTCTTATCTGTCGATTTCGTCCTTCATAAAGGACAATGGAAAGCACCGTTCTGTCCTCGGTTGATTCCAAAACGCTGATTTCGCAGGGAAGCGTCTTTATCCCATCGTCGAGCACTACTCCGTCTGTGAGCTTTGTAATTATTTCGTCGGTAACCTTGCCTCTTACAGTAACGCGATAGGTTTTTCCGATTTTACTTCTCGGGTGCATCATCATGTTTGCAAATTCGCCGTCATTGGTCATCAGGAGCATACCTTCGCTGTCCTTATCCAGACGTCCAACGGGATAAATTCTTTCCTTGATCGTCTTTGTCAGGTCGGTTACGCATTTTCTGTCTCTGTCGTCGGTCACCGAGGTCAAGTATCCGCGTGGCTTATTGATGACAATATAAATCTTTTCCGATTCGTTTCTAATCGGCTTTCCGTGAACTGTGACGAGATCTCTGCGCGGGTCAATTTTGTCACCGAGCTTTGCTACACGTCCGTTAACCTTTACAAAGCGGGATTCGATTAGTTCTTCTGCTTTTCGGCGTGAAGTTATTCCACATTCTGATATGTATTTTTGCAATCTTACCTTTTCGTTCATGTTATCTCCTTATTTAGCGCCGAAAAGCGCCTTTAACCAGTATTTGTAGTCCTTGTTTATGATGGTGTATTTATCCGATTTGATTTCATACGCCGCCCGAATTTCTGCTTCTGCAATCTTTTTGTCGTCGATAAAGTATTCAACCTTACCCAATTTCTGCCCCTTTTTAACAGGTGCAAAAACAAATCGGTCGAGTGTGGTTTTAAAGGTCACATTATCAAATTGCTCGGGCAAAAGTGTCACCTTCGGCGGTGTAAAATTCACCGCGATTTTTCCATTTGAATTAGCGACGGCAATGTTTTCAATATCATTAGGGGTATAAAGTGTGTCCATTTTAAGTTGTGAAAAACCGTAATCGAGTAGGGTAGCGTGGTCGGACCAATCGCTTGGCGCATTGAGCGTAACTGCGATAACGCCCATTCCGTTCTTTTGTGCGCACGAAACGAGACAACGTCCCGATTTTTTGGTGAATCCGGTTTTTATCCCGATAGCACCCTCATAGTACCAAAGCAGCTTGTTATGATTTTTCAGCGTCCGTCGGTATGGTGGATTTCCGTATTCGAGGGTCATTGTCTTATTTGCGCAGGCGGTAGCAAAAAGCTCGTTTTTCATAGCATAAACCGCGAGCTTTGCCATATCAATTGCCGTGGAATAATGTTCCTCGTCGTCAAGTCCCGACGGCGTAACAAAATGCGTGTCGGTCATTCCGATTTCGGCTGCTTTCTTGTTCATCATATCGGCAAAATTCTCGACCGAACCCGCTATCGAAATGGCGACCGTGTTTGCGGCATCGTTACCGCTTGCCAGCAGTAGTCCGTATAAGAGGTCGCGGTAATGTACTCGGTCACCCTCCTGCAAGCCCATTGACGAGCCCTCAACCGTGACCATTTCCTTTGTCGCGGTTATTTCTTCATCGAGGTCGCACATTTCGCAAAGAAGGAGCGCCGTCATAATCTTTGTTGTGCTGGCCATGCTTGTTTTTTCGCTTCCGTTTTTTTCGCAAATGAGTTCACCGGTATTCATTTCTACCACGGCGGCATATTTTGCCGATACGGAAGGTGTCTGTCGCGGTGCCGCGGCATAAAAACTATCGGTAAAAGCGGTCACAAAAACAGCACAAGTAAATATATAAATGGCCAGTCTTTTTATCATAAAATAATCGCACCTTTCGGGGCGTATTTCATGAATACACGCCCGCAAAATTATATGCAGGCGTGCTTGGCCGATATTATTTTTTAAGCGTCTTTTTCTTCTTCGTCCTTGTCCTTTTTAAACAGAGCGGTAACCTTGTCAAAAAGGGCGGGGATGAGATCGATTGCCTTGTCTGTTGAACTGGGGTTTTTGTTGATTTGGAGCATTCTGACGTCGTTTCCGTTTACAACGATAAATGCGGTCGGGGTAACCGAAACACCTGCACCTGCGCCACCGCCAAAAAGTTTAACGTTGGCTCTTGACGGAAAGTCACTTCCGCCCGAGGCAAAGCCAAACGAAATTTTTGAAACAGGGATAATTACAATTCCGTTTTCGAGGGTGATTTCCTTGCCGATAATTGTGTCGGCGTCAACCATTGTGCGAATTTTATCCATCGTAACGTCCATAATTCCCTTGATTGCTGTATCACTCATTTAAAAAGCACCATCCTTAATAAATTTAATGTTATTTATATTGATTTTAATAATCCGCTTTTTTGGCGGTTAATTGATAAATTGGTCGTATCTTCCTTTTTATCTTTATCTTTTTTGTCAGTTTTATTCAGCTTAAATCGATTGCTCGGACGAAGCAGTTTCTCTCGGTCTGCTGATTATCTCGTCGATTTCAATTTGACTATCGTCTTCGCCCGTAAGCTTTTCCTGGTCCTCGGTCGCCTTTTTGGGAAGCTCGGGCAGGTCGTCCAAACTTTCTATTCCGAACGAACGCAAAAATCCGTCGGTCGTGCCGTAAATGAGCGGTCGTCCCGGTAATTCGAGTCGTCCTCGCTCCTCAATGAGTCCCTTTTCGACCAGGGACGAAACTACTCCCGAGCAATCAACTCCACGCACCTGCTCAATAAATGCACGTGTAACCGGCTGATTGTAAGCAACCACCGCCAGTACCTCGAATGCCGCGGGTGAAAGGGGAGTGTTGCGCTGTATTTCGAGCATTTTGCGTATAATCGGAGCAAACTTGCTCTCGGTAATGTGCTGATAGCTGTCATTGAGCTTGATAATTCTCAGTGCGCTGTCATTCTTTTCATATCCGGCGTTTAGCGTGGCTACCGTTTTTGCCACCTCGTCGGAGTTAATGGAAAGAATTTCGCAAATTCGGTCGGTGGCAACCGGCTCACCCGAAGCAAATATGAGCGCTTCAATCGAAGCTTTTATCGAGTTTTCAGTCATTGTTATCCTCCTTACCGAACATTGTGACAGTCATTTTATCACCTTCGCCGTCAACAGTTACCCTTCGCGCTTTTACCAGCTCGAGAATTGCCAAAAAAGTGGCAACAAGTTCCGAGCGACTCTTTGACTCGGTGAAAAGTGCTTTCCACTTTACCTTTGTTTTCTTTCTCAGATTGCGTAATATCGAGATAACCTTTGTCGATACGGCAACGATTTTTTTCGCGACCAGCGGCTTAAAGTTGTCAACCGGTGGCGGAAGATGTCTGAGTCCGCGACCGACAGCCGATAAATAGGCATCGATAAGCTCGACCGCCTCGTGTTTACGCTTATAAGTTTTGTCGCATTCTATTTTCATCTGGCTACGGACAAATCGACCAAATCCATCCGTCATGGTCGAAAGCTCCTTTGCCATCTGTTTGCAAACGCTGTACTCGAGAAGCTCGGCGGACAATTCTTCTTTGAGAGAATCTCCCTCATCGTGTTGCGGCAGAAGCATGACCGTCTTTATATAAACGAGTCGTGCCGCCATTTCGAGAAATTCACTGGCAACGTCCATGTCGTTTTCTTGCATTAACTGAATCTGCTCCATATACTGTTCGAGCAGCTGTGAAATGTTAATGTCGTAAATATTCAGTTTATTTTTGGCTATCAGTGTCAGAAGTAGGTCGAGTGGCCCTTCAAACACATCAAGCTTGTATGAAAGCTTGTCCATATTAAACTGACTCCGTTAAAAAATAAGGATTAAACTACGTTGTGAAAGGGTAGTGTAGCGTCAAAAATGCTAAACGGCAGGGTAACGATATAGTCGATAGCGTTATGCAAATTATCGCTGATGAAACCTATCGTGGATGACAACACACCCGTTGCAGCGAGAGCTATGACAATTATAAAGGTGTATCGTTCAAATGATTGAAGTCTGTAATAAATCCTGTCGGGTAAAAATGCGCTCAAAATTCGCGAACCGTCGAGCGGCGGAATAGGGATAAGGTTGAATGTCGCGAGGAAAAGATTAATATTAGCCGCAGTGCTGAAAAAGATAATAACGTAATAGAATATTTTAAATGTTAGATCACTGGATCCGCTGTAATAAAAAATGTCATTATAGGCGGTAATTTCGATACCATAAAAGCCCGAAATAAAATCAATAAGATTTACAATAATCATTAAAATTATCGCCATCAAAATATTCGAAATCGGACCCGCAGCGGCGATGAGTGCCATATCTCTTTTAGGTTTTCTTAAATTCCATTGATTGACGGGTACCGGCTCGGCCCAACCAAATCTGAATGCTAACATGAGCAATGCGCCGATATAATTTATGTGTTTAAGCGGATTGAGGGTAAGTCGACCAAATGATTTGGCTGTATTGTCACCAAGCTTATGCGCTATAAAAGCATGAGCTGCTTCATGAATTGGCATGGTACAAAATATTACAAAAAGGATTGATAACAGCGAGACAATAAAGTATTCAATGCTTTTAATTCCGCCGTTCAAGAGATCGGATAACAACTTATAAGGACTCCTTTATATGAGAATATAAATATACATAATAATTATATAATATTATTAACAAAAATACAAGAGAAAAGACCTTTTAAACATAAATTTTTAAAAAATAAAAAAAGACGAAAAAATGTCTTGACATGGGAATAATCTTTTGTTATAATAGCCCATGCGCTGTTAAGGAACATGACATTTGCGAGCATGCTGGAATTGGCAGACAGGCACGTTTGAGGGGCGTGTGTTCATGACGTGTGGGTTCAAGTCCCACTGCTCGCACCAGCGCGGCGCTGAACGATTATTTGTTCAGCGCTTATTTTTTTGCCTATTTAACGTGAAATGTTTTCACTTAATATGCGGGTGTGGTGGAATTGGCAGCGTAGAGCTTGACTGCGTCCGGTGGACGAAGAAGGGAAAGCGAAACGGCGCAGCGGTCGACAGATGGCGATGCAACACCTTGCAGAAGGCAGATGTCGGGCACCGCAAGGGTCACGCGGTAGCGCGGCTGCCTGATAAAAAAGTTAATATGCGGGTGTGGCGGAATTGGCAGACGCGCTAGACTTAGGATCTAGTGGTACTACCGTGGGGGTTCAAGTCCCTTCACCCGCACCATAA
>JAFOCB010000031.1 GCA_017381515.1 Clostridia bacterium
GATATGTCTGAGGAATCGCATTCCGATACCTTTGCCTTCATGTGCTCCTTCGATGATACCAGGAATGTCTGCCATGACAAATGACTTGTCGTCATAGTAGCTTACGATTCCGAGATTAGGCTCGAGGGTGGTAAACGGATAGTCTGCAATCTTCGGGCGTGTATCGAATCACAGCCGTTCATTGAAGCGGTACGCCAGATCTCTCTTGAAGTCGGCAGAGAAAATAGTCTCTTTATCCACGTAACCTTGGTGCCGTTTCTCAGAGGTTCGGACGAACATAAATCCAAGCCTACTCAGCACTCGGTAAAAGAACTGCAAGGCATGGGTGTGAAGCCGGATATTATTGTTCTACGTTGTGATGAGCCATTGGAAGAATCCATATTCAAGAAGATTTCGATGTTCTGCAACGTAAAGCCGGACTGCGTTATTGAGAATATCACCCTGCCGAACCTTTACGAAGCACCGCTTATGCTTGAAAAATCAAACTTTTCTTCGGTTGTTTGCCGTGAACTTGGAATAAAGGCTCCTGATCCCGATCTTGCAGAATGGACTGCAATGGTAGATCGTATCAAAGCAAGAGCAAATTATGTGGACATTGGTCTTGTGGGTAAGTATGTGGGCCTTCATGATGCCTACCTTTCCGTAGCTGAGGCACTTCGACACGCAGGATATTATCATAACACTCATATCCGCATTCATTGGATCGATTCTGAAGAAATCACGGCAGAAAACACCGATGAAAAGCTGGCAGACCTTGACGGTATACTTGTGCCCGGAGGTTTCGGAAGCCGTGGAATCGAAGGCATGATCCTTGCAGCTAAATATGCAAGAGAAAAGAATATTCCGTATTTCGGTATCTGCCTCGGTATGCAAATTGCCGTGATTGAATATGCGAGAAATGTTTTGGGTATCAAGGATGCTAACTCCGGTGAATTTGACGAGCTGACAAAGCATAAGGTGATCGACTTTATGCCCGGTCAGAGCGATGATATCGACAAAGGCGGTACGCTTCGACTTGGTGCTTATCCCTGCAATATCAGAGAAGGTACGACAATGGAGCGCTGCTATGGCTCTGTAAATATCAGTGAACGACACAGACACCGCTATGAATTCAATAACGATTATCGTGAAGCCTTCGAGAAAGCAGGTCTTACTCTCAGCGGCACTTCTCCTGACGGAAGACTAATTGAAACAGTAGAGCTTACTGAGAGACCCTTCCATGTAGGTGTTCAGTATCACCCTGAATTTAAGAGCAGACCCAATAAAGCGCATCCCTTGTTCATAGGCTTTATCGGCGCAGCATTTGAACGAACAACCGGAGGTGAATCATGATGTCTTCCGAAGCAAAGCTTCACGAAGAATGTGGTGTATTTGGTGTTATCGCACCGGAAATCTGTGATGTAGCGAGCATTTCCTATTATGGATTGTATGCACTCCAACACAGAGGTCAGGAAAGCTGCGGTATTGTGGTAAATGATGACGGTGTGTTTGTTTCCCATAAGGATATGGGACTCGTCAGTGAGGTTTTTTCGTCCGATGTTTTATCCCGTCTGCCCCAAGGTACGATGGCAGTTGCTCATGCACGATACGGTACGACAGGCGGTACCAATCGAAATAACTGCCAACCGATCGAAGTGAACCATCAGAAAGGCAGAATGGCATTGGCACACAACGGCAATCTTAGCAACGCTGTTGAGCTTCGTAATGAGTTGGAACTTTCCGGGGCGATCTTCCATACCACCAGCGACACCGAAACCATCGCCTATATCATTACAAAAGAAAGGCTGAAAGCACCGTCGATCGAAGAAGCGGTCAGTCAGGCAATGAACACCCTTGACGGTGCTTATTCCTTAGTGCTGATGTCGCCGCAAAAACTGATCTGTGCAAGAGACCCTTACGGTTTTCGCCCTTTGTGCTACGGCAAGACCGCTGACGGTATTTATGTGGTAGCCTCCGAAAGCTGTGCGATCAAGGCAGTCGGAGCCGAGGTTGTTCGTGATGTGGAACCGGGTGAAATCCTGGTGTTCAGTAAAAACGGTGTGGTGTCACGCCGTGAGCACTGCGGCAAAAAAGATAAAAAGCTCTGTGTTTTTGAGTATATCTATTTTGCCCGTCCCGATTCTGTCATTGACGGCATTTCGGTACACGCATCTCGCGTGAGAGCGGGAAAAATACTTGCAAAAGCCCATCCTGTAGAGGCGGATGTTGTTATCGGAGCTCCCGATTCGGGACTGGATGCGGCACTCGGTTTCAGCCAGGAATCCGGTATCTCTTACGGCATCGGTCTTATCAAAAATAAGTATATCGGCAGAACTTTTATCTCGCCCGGACAGGGGGCAAGACTTGACGGAGTAAAAATCAAGCTTGCTGCCGTTGAGGAAAGTGTAAAAGACAAACGTGTGGTTTTAGTGGATGACTCTATCGTTCGCGGCAACACGATGGGACGTGTCGTAAGACTGCTTCGTGATGCCGGTGCAAAGGAAGTCCATGTTCGCATATCCTCACCACCGTTTCTGCATCCGTGTTACTACGGAACGGATATTGATTCCGAAGAACATTTGATTGCCTGCAAATACAGCATCCCTGAAATTTGTACCCTTATTGGTGCGGATTCTTTAGGATACCTTCCGGTAGAAAGTTTATGCGCTCTTACAGGAACCCACGGTTTTTGCAGTGCTTGCTTTAACGGTGATTATCCCACCAAGATTCCGACAGATACCCGAAAGGATCGATTTGAGCAGCGGTTATCAGACAGGCAGAAAGAGGTATAAAGATGGTAAAAGAATTTGACAGAAAAATTATTTTGGAGGACGGACAGGAGTATTACGGCTATGGCTTTGGCGCACATAATGAAAAGGTGTGCGAAATTGTCTTCAATACCTCTATGGTCGGGTATCAGGAGATACTGTCCGATCCTTCTTATACCTACCAGGCTGTCGTTATGACCTATCCGCTGATTGGCAACTACGGCATGGCGGATGATGACTATGAACGGGATACGCCTACTCTTGGTGCACTTGTTGTCCGTGAATATAACGATGAACCCTCCAATTTCAGAAGCACCGCCACCTTGTCGGAGGTTATGGAGAAATTCGGCATCCCCGGTATATACGGCATTGATACAAGAAAGCTGAACCGTTCTATCCGGGACTTTGGCTCTCGTAAGGTACTGATAACCGATTTTTTTACCCCCTTGGAAGAAGGAATTGCGAAGCTGAAATCTACTGACATCCCCACCGATGCGGTATCCCGTGTAAGCTGTGATAAGATTATGATTTCTTACGCAGAAACACAAAAGTACCATGTGGTAGCTATTGATTGTGGAATGAAAATGAACATTGTGCGGTCATTGAATAAGCGCGACTGCAAAGTAACGATTGTACCGTGGAATACTCCGGCAGAAGCTATTATGGCACTTGATCCCGACGGCATCTTTATTTCCAACGGTCCCGGTGATCCTACCGATGTGCCTGAGACCATCCAAACTATTAAGAACCTGCTCGGTAAATACCCGATTTTCGGTATTTGCCTCGGTCATCAAATTATATCCCTGGCTTACGGAGCAAAAACTTATAAACTGAAATTCGGACACCGTGGTGGAAATCACCCGGTACGAAATTTGGAAACGGGTAAAATTGAAATCACTTCGCAAAATCACTCCTATGCGGTGGATGCAGACAGCCTAAATGGTACGGATTTGATCGTTACTCATATCAATCTGCTTGACAACACCATTGAGGGTGTGAAATGCGATAAAGATAAAGTATTCAGTGTGCAGTACCACCCTGAGAGTGCGCCCGGTCCGCAGGACAGTGCCTATCTCTTTGACCGATTTATAGAAGTAATGGAGGAACAAAACAATGCCTAAGAGAACAGATATTAAAAAAGTGCTTGTTATCGGTTCCGGTCCTATCGTAATTGGTCAGGCGGCGGAATTTGACTATGCGGGAACGCAGGCTTGTCTTGCCTTAAAAGAAGAAGGTTATGAAGTTATTCTTTGTAACTCCAATCCCGCAACCATTATGACCGACACCTCCATTGCAGATAAGGTGTATATGGAGCCGTTGACACTGGAATACATTGCAAAGATCATTCGCTATGAGCGCCCAGACGCCATACTGCCCGGTATCGGCGGGCAGACGGGTCTGAACCTTGCGATGCAACTCGAAAAGAAAGGTATCCTTGCCGAGTGCCGTGTGGAATTGCTCGGAACCCGAAGCAGTTCTATTGAACAAGCCGAAGACCGTGAGATGTTCAAAGAGCTCTGCGAGGAATTAGGTGAACCCGTACTTCCTTCCGATATTGCAAGCTCGATGGAAGAGGGCTTGGCAGTTGCACAGAAAATTGGTTATCCTGTTGTTCTTCGTCCTGCATTCACGCTCGGCGGTACGGGCGGCGGATTTGCCGACAATGAGGCAGAATTTTTGCCTCTTATGAAAAACGCTCTTTCGCTCTCTCCGGTAAGCCAGGTGCTTATTGAAAAGAGTATCAAGGGTTATAAAGAAATTGAATACGAAGTTATGCGTGATGCGAACGACACAGCCATCACCATTTGTAATATGGAAAACCTCGATCCGGTCGGTATTCACACCGGAGACTCCATCGTAGTTTGCCCTTCACAGACGC
>JAFOCB010000032.1 GCA_017381515.1 Clostridia bacterium
TGGCTGAGGTGGCAGGATTCGAACCTACGGATGCGGGAATCAAAATCCCGTGCCTTACCGCTTGGCGACACCTCAATAAATTATAACGGGCGTACGGCATGAGCCGTATGCCCGTATTTGTTTAAATGGGGTGGATAAAGGGAGTCGAACCCTTGACCTCCAGAGCCACAATCTGGCGCGCTAGCCAACTGCGCCATATCCACCATATTTAAGGCATTCATTCGGCAACAATATTATAATAACAAATATTGATTGTGTCAAGCCGAAAGATGTGTTTTTTAAAATTTGGCTAAAATAAAATCCGAACTACAGACAGTTCGGATTTTATCTGCCTTTTGGTGACCCGTACGGGAATCGAACCCATGTTACCGCCGTGAAAGGGCGGTGTCTTAACCGCTTGACCAACGGGCCATAATATGGTAGCGGTAGTCGGATTTGAACCAACGACACTTCGGGTATGAACCGAATGCTCTAGCCAGCTGAGCTATACCGCCTAATCTACCGTCGCGTTTTCAGCGACTTATGCATTATAATACAATTATTTCTGTATGTCAACACTTTTTTTAAAAAATACTTGCTTTTTTAATTTTGGTGTGTTAGTATACATAATGTAAGAATAAACGAAACGGAGAAAGAGTGGGGCGACCCGCTCTTTTATGTTTGTTTGGAGGTTATGCATTTGAGTATTCTCGACAAGATGAATTCCACCGAAAAAAAGGTTTACGAGCTTGCGCTTTCTATCGCGGAAGGGTTAAACCTTGATTTATGGGATATTCGTTTTCAAAAGGAAGGTACGGGACACTATCTTCGCATTATAATCGACAGTCCCGACGGAATCGGTATTGAAGATTGCGAAAATATGTCACGTGCGATTGACCCGATTCTCGACGAAGCTGACCCGATTAGCTGCGCATATTATTTAGAGGTATCGTCGCCGGGTCTTGCCCGTCCGTTGACGCGAATTGAACATTATGAGTTTGCCGTAGGTATGGATGTTCGTGTTCATACAATCCGACCGATTGATAACGAACGCGATTTTACAGGTAAACTTGTTTCGTACCAGAGCGGAATTGAAATTGAAATAAACGGCGAAACCCGCCGATTTGAAAAAAATGAAATTTCGAGTGTTGTTTTAGCCGATGACACCGATTTGTTCTGATAAATATGTATATTATTGAAAGGATTGATATAGAAAATGAAGAAGAAGAAGGAAATTTTTGAAGCAATAGCCCTCATGGAAAAGGAGAAGGGAATCCCTGCAAACTATTTAGCCGAAAAGATTGCAAACGCAATCGTTGTTTCGGTTAAAAAGGATTATAACGGCAAGGATTGCGTTTTTTGCAACATTGATTGTGAAAAGCAGAAGTTTGAAGTGTATGTAAAAAAAGCAGTTGTTGAGGAAATTGAAGATCCTGCAACCGAGCTTTTACTCGAAGCCGCACGTTCATATAATAAGAATGCGGTTGTCGGAGATTTTGTTGAAGTCAAACTCGATACAATGGATTTCGGTCGTATTTCGGCACAGACAACCAAGCACGTTATCCGTCAGGGAATCAAGGATGCTGAAAGAGATAAGACATACGCTGAATTCCAGTCAAAGAATCAGGAACTCGTATCGGCAAAGGTTCTCCGCGTTAATCCTAAAACAGGTAGCGTAACTGTTGAAATCGGCAATTCAGAAGCAATGCTTCCGAAGGCAGAAATGATTCCTGATGAAATTCTCGACGAAGGTGATAATATTAAGGTATTTATCGTTGACGTAAGAGAGAGCGAAAAGGGACCGAGAGCCATGATTTCCAGAACTCATCCCGGCCTTGTCAGAAGAATGTTCGAGCTCGAGGTTCCCGAGATTTTTGACGGCACAATCGAGATTAAGGCGATTTCACGCGAGGCAGGTTCACGCACAAAGATTGCCGTTTATTCAAAGGATGAAAACGTTGATGCAGTTGGCTCATGTATCGGTCAGCGCGGTGCCAGAATTTCAAAGATTCTCGAGGAGCTTTATCCTGAAAAGATTGATATTATCAAGTATTCAGAGGATCCCGTTGAATTTATAAAGGAAGCACTTTCACCGGCAAAGGTTCTCTCGGTAGAACTCGACACCGAAGGACAAAAGGTTTGCAAGGCAACCGTTCCCGATGGTCAGCTTTCACTTGCCATCGGTAACAAGGGTCAGAATGTACGCCTTGCCGCACGTTTAACCGGATGGAAGATTGATATTCGTCCCGAAAGCGGTTTCTACGGCGAATAATTTTATAGTAAAGAAGTTACAAGGAGGCGTTGGTTTATGCAAAAGCGTAAACAGCCGATGAGAATGTGTGTCGGTTGCGGCGAAATGAAGGAAAAACGCGAACTGATCAGAATAGTAAAATCATCGGAAGGCGAAATTTCGCTTGACAAAACAGGAAAGAAAAACGGACGAGGTGCATATATCTGTCCGAATGTCGATTGTCTTAAAAAAGCCCGTAAATCAAAGCGCATTGACCGTGCCTTCGAGGTTACCATACCTGACGAAATATACAATGGTATGGAGGAGGAAATATCAGCCGATGAATAGAATTTTACCTCTGCTTGGGCTTGTCAGACGAGCAGGAAAAATGGCGATTGGCTATAATGAAACCCTTTCAACCGCAAAGCATAAAAAGGCATATTTGATATTATTCGCCAATGACATTTCGCCAAAAACGGCAAAGGAAGCGAACTTTGTCGGCGAAAAGTACAATGTCCCTGTTATAAAACTCGACTGTACCCTAGACGAACTTTCCGCTTCAATCGGAATAAAAGCAGGAGTTGTCGCAGTCACCGAAAAGGGCTTTGCGGAGAAATTACTCACTTTATACAATACAATGAGGAAGGATGAATCAGCTATATGAGGATTAAATATAGAGTACACGAGGTTTCAAAAGACTTTGATGTACCGAGCAAGGATATAATTACACTTCTTTCAGGATTTGTCAGCGAACCGAAAAAGAGTCAGACCGTTCTTGAGGAAAATGAATTGAATATTATTTTCGATTACATGACTCAGAATAATCAGGTTGAATCGTTTGACAATTACTTTGCCCAGGGAGAAAAGGCGAGAGAAGAGCGCCGTAAAGCAGAGGCAGAAGCCAAGGAAGCAAAATTAGCCGAACAGGCACGAATTGCCGAGGAATTTGCCGCAATGGCTAGAGCGGCAAAAGCGGAAAAGGAAGGCAAAGTACCTGCTAAACCTGCCGCTGAAAAGGCAGAAAAACCGGCTAATAAGACCGAAAATAACAAACCTAGCGAAAAGAAGCCTGCTGCACCGACAGGTGAAAAACAGCCCATGCCTGAAAAGAAGAAAAAGGCACCTTCGGTTGCTCCCAACAGAGGACCTGCCGAAATTCGTAAGGTTGATATGCACTCGGCTTATGTTGAGCTTGATCGCTATAACGAGAAGTATGAGTCGATTGCAAGTGACAAGGGCGTAAATACCCAAACACAGAATCGTCAACAGATTAAAAAGCGTCCTCAGCAGGGCTATCCCAAAAAGGGACCCAAGCGCGAAACAGAGGCGGATAAGCTTCGTCGTATTCAACTTGAAAGAATTAAGAAGATGCCGCTTAAAATCACCGTTGGTGACGAAATCACCGTCGGTGACCTTGCAGCAAAGCTTAAAAAGACCGCAGCAGAGGTTATCAAGCAGCTTATGCTTCTCGGCATAATGGCTACAATCACTCAGACCATTGACTACGATACAGCCGAAATCGTTGCAACCGAGCTGGGAGCAAAGGTTGAGCGTGAGGTAGTAGTTACAATCGAAGAGCGCATTATGGACGATACCGAGGATACTACCGAAAATCTCCGTCCCCGTAGCCCTGTTGTCTGCGTAATGGGTCACGTTGACCATGGTAAGACATCGCTTCTTGACGCCATTCGTAATAAGAATGTAACTTCGACCGAAGCAGGTGGAATTACACAGCATATCGGCGCTTACCGCGTTAAGTTAGAGGATAGAGAGATTACATTCCTCGATACTCCCGGACACGCAGCGTTTACTTCAATGCGTGCCAGAGGCGCTATGGCTACCGATATTGCCGTACTCGTTGTTGCGGCAGATGACGGTATCATGCCTCAGACAATCGAAGCAATCAACCACGCTAGAGCCGCAAAGGTACAGGTTATTGTCGCTATAAATAAAATGGATAAGCCGACTGCAAACCCCGATAGAGTAAAGCAGCAGCTTACCGAGCATAACATTATCCCTGAGGAATGGGGCGGTGACGTTATCTGCGTACCCGTTTCGGCAAAGTCGCATCAGGGTATTGACGACCTTCTCGAAAACATTATTCTCGTTGCCGACGTTATGGAATTAAAGGCAAACCCCGACAGAAGAGCAGGTGGTATCGTTATTGAAGCTCGTCTTGATAAGGGTAGAGGTCCTGTTGCAACCCTCCTCGTTCAGAAGGGTACACTTAATCACGGCGACATTATCGTTGCTGGAACATCGGTTGGCCGTGTAAGAGGAATGGTTGACGAAAACGGTGGAAAAATTACCTCCGCAGGTCCTTCTGTACCGGTCGAGATTATCGGTTTGGCCGAGGTTCCGAGTGCAGGTGACGAATTCAACGCAGTTTCTGATGAACGTCTTGCACGTGAGCTTGTTGAACAGCGTAAACAGCGTGCAAAGGAAGAAATTTGGAAGGCACAGCAGAAGGTTACACTTGACAATTTCTTTGACCAGTTCTCTGATGGAGATTTGAAGGAACTTAACGTAATCGTTAAGGCGGACGTTCAGGGCTCGGTTGAGGCGGTTCGTCAGTCACTTGAAAAGCTCACAAACGAAGAGGTTCGTGTGTCGGTAGTTCACGGCGGTGTTGGCGCAATCAACGAATCCGACGTTATGCTTGCTAACACATCGAACGCAATTATCGTTGGATTTAACGTTCGTCCCGATGTCGGAGCAAAGAATAATGCCGAAAGAGACGGCGTCGAAATCAGAACCTACCGCGTAATTTACGATTGTATTGAAGAAATTGAAGCCGCTATGAAGGGTATGTTGGCACCGAAAACACGTGAGGTTGTTCTCGGCTCGGTTGACGTACGTCAGGTTTATAAGATTTCTAATGTCGGAGCAATCGCTGGCTCTTACGTTACCGATGGTAAGGTTACACGTGCTTGTCAAATCCGTGTTATCCGTGATGGTATCGTTATCGCCGAGGATAAGATTGATTCACTCAAGCGCTTTAAGGACGACGCAAAAGAGGTTGCCCAGGGATACGAGTGTGGTATCGGACTCGAAAAGTTCAATGATATCAAGGAAGGCGATCGTTTCGAGGCCTTTATTATTGAAGAATACAGAGAGGATTGAGCATAAATGGCAGGTTATAAAATTGACCGTATTTCGTCCGATTTCAAGCGCGAGATTTCGTCGATTATGCGCGAGTTAAAGGACCCGCGCGTATCGGGACTTATGCTTTCGGTTGTCAGATGTGAGGTCACAAACGATTTGTCTTATGCAAAGATATACGTCTGCGCTATGGAGGGCTTTGACGCGGCAAAACGCGCCGTCGAAGGACTCAAAAGCGCAGGTGGATATATCCGCCGTGAGCTTGGCTCACGACTTTCTATTCGCAAAATTCCGGAATTGCGATTTATACCCGACGATTCCATTGAATACAGCTCAAAAATCGCGCACATGCTCGAGGATTTGAGCGATGAGGTAAAGAATGACTGATATTAAAACTATTGCAGCATTTTTTCGTGAAAATGATAATTTTTTGATACTTTCTCATGCGTCACCCGATGGTGACACCGTCGGGTCGGCGTATGGGCTTTGCCACGCCTTGCATAAAATAGGCAAAAAGGCGAGGGTAGAATGTGCTGACGAAATTCCTGCACGATACGATTATATGGTTAAACCGGTCGAAATTCAGGACTTTCAGCACGAAAATATCGTTGCAGTTGACGTTGCCGATTTAAAGCTTTTAGGCAAGAATAACGAACTTTATGGCAATAAAATTGCCCTCGCAATCGACCATCACCGCTCTAATAAGAACTATGCCCCGATTACCTATGTCAATGCTGATGCAGGAGCTAATTGCGAGAATATTTACGCAATTATTATGGAGCTTGGTGTCGAAATTGATAAGGTGATTGCAGACAATCTCTATACAGGTATTGTCACCGACACCGGCTGCTTTAAGTATCAAAATACTACATCTAATACTCATATTATCGCATCCAAGTTAATTGAATGCGGTGCTAATTATTACGAAATCAATCGCATTATGTTTGATACCAAATCGTTTGCGCGATTAAAGGTCGAACAGCAGGCGGTGGATAATATCGAAATGTACTTTAATAATCGTTGCGCGCTTATGACCATTACTGCCGAAATGCAGAGCATGGTTACACCCGACGAGCTTGAAGGAGTCACACCCATTCCGCGTCAAATCGAAGGTGTTTTAATTGGTGTCACCATTCGTGAAAAAGTAGAGGGCAAATTCAAATGCTCGGTGCGTACACACGAGCCGATTGACGCGTCTGAAATATGCGCAACACTTGGCGGCGGTGGACATAACAGAGCCGGAGGTTGCGAGATTTTGGGCACTCTCGACGAAGCAAAGCAAAAGATGTTAAAGGCAATCTCTGACTATCTCGGTGAATGATATGCAGGGAATGATTTTACTTGATAAGCCCGAGGAAATGACCTCCTTCTCGGCGGTATCAGCAGTTAAGCGAATTTTCGGCGAAAAAAGGGTAGGTCACACAGGCACCCTTGACCCGATGGCTACGGGAGTTTTACCCATTTTGCTCGGTCGCGCAACCCGTCTTTGCGAGCTTATGCTCACAGCGGACAAGCGTTATACAGCCGAGGTTTTACTTGGTGTCGAAACAGACACCCTCGATATAACCGGTAATGTTATAAATGAAACCGATTGTGATATTTCAGTAGAGGAATTTCAGTCGGTTTGCAGTCGCTTTGTCGGCGAATACGAACAGGTTCCTCCAATGTTTTCTGCGCTTAAAAAGGACGGAGTTCGTTTGTATGATTTAGCCCGACAGGGTGTAGAAATCGAAAGAGAAGCCCGTTTGGTTAATATTAAAAAACTCGATATAATCGAAAAAAGTGGTGAAAATAAGTTTATAATCGACGTAATTTGTTCAAAAGGAACTTACATTCGTTCACTTGCTAATGATTTGGGAAAGGCGCTTGGTGTGGGTGCAACGCTGACAATGCTCCGTCGCACCGAAACGGCAGGATATACCGCCGATATGTGCGTTACCCTCGATGAATTAAAGGAAAATCCGCAAAAGTATTTGCGCGAAGCCGATTCGGTGGTTGCTTATTGTCCCGCTGTTAACGTGACGGATAATCAGACACGTCGTTTTTTGAATGGCGGAGAGCTTTTTTTGGAACGAATTAACTTTGATACAGAAGTGTCTGACGGAGATTTGATTCGCGTGTATTCATACGATAATAAATTTCTCGGACTCGGACTGGTTGACGGAGAATTGTTAAAGATTAAGTGTATAATCACGGAGTGATAACAAATAATGAAGGTTTTACAAAGCCCGATATTTTTTGAAAATGGCTGCGCGGCAGCACTCGGTACCTTTGATGGCGTACATTTAGGTCATCAGAGGGTAATTTCGGTTGCGGTAAAATCAGGGTTTACACCCGTTGTCATTATGATTATGCAAAAAAGTCGAAAAAAGCGAATTTTTTCCAATGAACTGAATTTCAGTTTTCTCGAAAGGTTGGGCGTAGATACTGTAATTTGTCTCGACCTTGATGAAATTCGCGATATGACCCCTGACGAATACCTTAATATTCTGTATGAAAAAATGAATGTGCGCCTTTTTGTTTGTGGCGAGAATCACCGATTTGGTAAAGATGCATCTGGCAATTACGAGAATATAAGCCGTTTTTGCGCTCAAAAGGGGATAGCAAGCGAAAGGTGCGAAACTGTAACGGTTAACGGAGTTACTGCATCTTCAACTGCTATCAGAGAATGTATTTCGAATGGTGAAATGAAGGTGGCATATTCGCTTATGGGCCATTGTTACGCCATTGATTTTAGTGTGATAAAAGGGGATGGCCGTGGTCACGAAATGGGCTTTCCGACGATAAATCAACAGTATGGTGAAGGATATATTTTGCCAAAGTTTGGCGTATATGCAGGGGTTGCAATCGTTGATGACAAGGAATATCCTGCGGTGTCGAATGTAGGAATTCGACCGACATTTTTAACCGATAAGCCACTTGCCGAAACGAATATTATCGGATATTCCGGTGACCTGTATGATAAAAAGGTCAAGGTTATGTTTAAGGAATATATCCGAAATGAAAAAAAGTTTGCTTCACTTGATGAAATAATTTCGGCAATAGAAAATGATAAAAATGAATGTTTAAGAATTTTGAAAAACTGCGATTTTTAATTGCAGTTTTTTTGTTTACAATTTGTTTAAAATTTATGTGCAAATTAACTGTATTTTGTTGCAAAAAACTACAAAATGAACAGTTGAAAATATTATCGTGTAAGCGTATAATAAGATAAATTATTATGTTTGAAAGAGAGAACATTATGTTAAAAAAGATTATAAAAAACGTTGAAAACGTAATCGTGGGTAAAAGAGATGCTATCGAGCTTGTAATCACAGCACTTATTTCAAATGGTCATATTCTGCTCGAGGACGTGCCCGGTGTAGGAAAAACTCGTCTTATTGCCGCAGTTGCTAGGTCGATTGACGGCTCATTTAAGCGTATTCAGTTTACCGCCGACGTACTGCCGTCCGACGTTACTGGATTCTCTGTATATAATCAAAAGATCGGTGAGTTTGAATTT
Source organism: Clostridia bacterium (assembly GCA_017381515.1). Taxonomy (GTDB): domain Bacteria; phylum Bacillota; class Clostridia; order Oscillospirales; family Acutalibacteraceae; genus UMGS1976. Next base: position 8,814 of record JAFOCB010000032.1, read on the forward strand.
AAAAACGGAGCGATTATGTCGCAGTTTGTACTTGCTGACGAAATTAACCGTACCTCACCAAAAACGCAGGCAGCTCTTCTCGAAGCGATGGAAGAAAAGCAGATTTCGGTTGACGGCGTTACTTACAAAATGCCGCAGCCCTTTATGGTAATGGCTACCCAAAACCCGATTGAATTCATGGGTACGTTTCCGCTTCCCGAGGCGCAGCTTGACCGTTTCTTAATTAAAATTTCGGTTGGCTATCCTGATGCAGAAAGCGAAAGAAGCGTTCTTTCTATGCATCAGATGGACGACCCGTTCGAGACACTTCATGCCGTTGCAACCCCCGAGGATATTATCAATATTCAAAACGAGGTTAAAAAGGTTTTTGTTCACGAAAATCTCGAAAAATACATAGTTTCTATCGTTTCGGCTACTCGAAATCATCCGTCGGTTCGTTTGGGTGCCAGTCCGCGTGCTTCACTTGCCCTTTACAGAACGGCTCAGGCAACAGCGTATATTAACGGACGTGATTTTGTCATTCCCGACGATATTCAAAAGATGGTTATTCCCGTTATGGCGCATAGAATCATTCTCTCGCAGGAAACAAAATTCTCGAACACAACGGCTGATGACGTACTCAACGAAATCAAAAAGACAGTACCCGTTCCGTCAGGAAAATAAAATTTATCAGGTGCAATAATGTACGCAAACAGAATTTTTTATTTTGTAGCGCTTGCGTTAAGCGTTTTATCGGTGCTTGTTTTCGGTAACAGTGTTGCAGGAATAATGCTTTATGCAGTAATTTTTGTTCCGATTGTTTCGTTTGCATTGGAACTGCTTGCTTTTTTCTCGCTGAATTTGCAGCAAACTGTTAGCCGAAAAACATTATATAAGAATGAAAAGGTGCGAGTTCGCATTATTTCACAATGTAGCCGTTCGGTATCGTTCGGCTTTATTGCGTTGCACTTAAAACGTCCTACCGAACAGACGAAAAAATTAAATTCTGCTGATGCTTATATTGTTAATTCCTTTGGTCTGCCGGGTCAAACTGCATTCGATATAATTTGTCCTAACCGCGGAATTTATTACGTAGGAATTGATACAATCAGAATGTACGATATGCTTGGACTAATTTGTCTAAAAAAGCGTATAAAGCCCTGCAAAATCACCGTTTATCCGCGCGTTTATTCTGTTACTGGAATGGGTGTTGACAGCCGCCTGATTAACCAAACGTCACTTGCGCTCAATGCTATCAAAAAGGACGATATGCTTGTTTCACACGTTCGTCCATATCAGTTTAGCGATAATCCGAAAACAATTCATTGGAAAATAACCGCAAAGATGAACGAGCTGACGGTTAAAAATTACGAGCCGTTAAAAGAGGTCGGAATTATAGTTGCGCTCGACCTTGCGCATAAGGAAAATAAAGAGAGACGTCTGGTTATTGATAACGAGGATAAGATGCTCGAATGTGCGATTTCCCTTGTTGCGAGTGCGCTTGCAGAAAATCTTACTGCGCGAGTTGTCTATTACGACAAGGGCGGCTTTTGTGACCGCCACGTTGACGAAATTCAGGATTATACCGGCTTTTATAACCTAATGGCTTGTATCAAATTTGATGGCGAGACCGACATTGTTAATCTGGTTGACAGAATTATTACCGAGCATGTTGGCGGCGCGAATATCGTTGTAATTACTGATAGAAGTGACGACGGAATTCGTAAAATTCTACGTGATTCGATTAGCACGGGTTATCAGACATCGTATGTTTGCGTAACTCAGGACGACGAGGATAGATTGAATCGTAGCGACGAGCTTGAAGGAATACGTCGCGACGGAGCAAAGGTAGCGTCGGTGACTTCAACGGGAACTGAACCCATTTCATTTTAATTGATTTATAGTAAAAAAACGGAGGTGAGACAGTATGACAAAGAAACAGGATAAACTAATAAAAATTGCGATAAAGCTGCTATTTTGCGAGCTTTTTGCCTGTGTATTTATGACGGCTGTCTCAAATTCGCTTGACGTCAGCATCACTACTGCCGCAATAGTTTTTTCTACCTTTATTACCACCATTATTTTTTACATTTTCAGCTATTTTAAGAAAGCGTTTAAGATATTCAGTATTACTGTTTTTTCTTTGTTAGCGCTTTCGGTAGTTGCATTTTTGGTTATGGTCATAGTTGGAATCTTACCGAATTTTGTCGATTTGTTCCAGATGCTGATTGACCGTGCATTAAGCACAGAAAAACTGAGCGAAGGACAGCAGTTTGCCTTTGTGTATGGTGTAATAATTTTTATTTCTTTCCTCTCTGTTTATTTCATAGCGGATAAAATCAACATGGTTGCTCTGTTCACATCAACCTTTGTTTTTTACGCTTTTCAGTTTGCATCGACTAAGAATAGAGCGTCAATGGGCGCTTTTGCCGTACTGGTTTATATTTTGGTTGTACTCGCATTGTATAAGGTGTTTGAGTATTTTGAAAACAAATCGGGTACAAGCTTTGGATATAAGAGATTTGCCGTTTTTGGAATAGCTGGAGTAATGTGCGTGCTTATTGCATTGGCCTCGGTTATTGCTCCGTTTGAAGAAAATTCGTTTAGTAAAAAGTTTTCACTCGAACGCTATTCTAACGATATGTTCTTTGAAAACGGAGTCGGTTCATATTATATTGCTTGGTCGGGAGTAGGATATGACGATGCGAATTTGGGCGGTGCCAGAGGTGCCTTGAACTTTGACGAAGTGTTAAAAATTACTTCAAACAAGCCCACCTACATAGTTGCAAGCTACAATAATAGCTACAATGGACGCGCATTCGAGGTAAGTTATCTTGAAAAAAAGCGCTATCACGAAAAGGGTGAGGACGCGTATGATGCGTCTAATATCCCGATGAACACCTTGCTCAAAACTGCATCATTTGACAAGGCAGGTCTTACTTATACAAAAAATCCTATTACCCTCACATATCAGGGTAAAATGGATTTCAGAACGATTTTTATAACCAATGGACTTACTTTTATCGAAAATCCACACAAGCGCACTCTTTGGTATGATGGCTGCGATAATTTATATACCAATCAGTATATGAAGAATAAGTTTGATTACTCGTTCGATAGCTATTATTTTGACATCAAGGATGAACTGAAATATCTCGCTAGTGATGCATATACAGGCAAAAATCCCGATAGTTCGATCATAAATCAACTTAAATTAGAGCAATTTGAGCGAAATATTGAAAATACATATCGTAGTTTGCCGTCAACCGTACCGACGCGAGTAAAGGAGCGTTCGGAGGAAATTATAAAAACAAGTGGGGCAGAGACACAGCTCGAGAAGGTAAATGCTTTGATGAACTATTTATACGGATTTGAGTATGTTTATCAAACCGATACTATACCTGATGGCGGTGACTTTGTTGACTATTTCCTTTTCAATGAGAAAAAAGGGTACTCAACCTACTTTGCAGCGGCACTTACAGTAATGTGCCGTGAGGTTGGAATTCCGGCTCGATATGTAAAGGGCTTTGCTCCTCTTAGTAAGGGTGGCAAGGACCAGTCGATATGCAATAACAGTGCCCATGCGTGGGTCGAGGTTTATTTCAAGGGATACGGCTGGGTAACCTTTGAGCCGTCACCCTATTTTGCTGAAAAATTCTATGATATTAGCATGAATGATTATCGCGATGATAAGACCATCTTTAATGAGGATGGGGAACAGGTACCCGAACCTGAACCCGAGAAAGAGGATGATAAAGACACCGAGGAAAAAGAGGAGCAGAACAAGACCGAAAATAAGGTTTTAACCCCCGAGGAAAAGAAGTCGATTGCCACGCGCAAATATATTCTTGCTGCAATCATAGTTGTTTGCTCGGTATCCTTTGTATATTTCATCGGTTATTCACTTGTACGGCGCAGAAAACGTCAGATAAAGCGTTTTTATCGTTATGACGGACGTCAGTTTGTATTTGCCGCTTGGTACGAAATACGGCGAATTTCGAAATTTGACGGGCAAAAGATTAAGGCGGACGAAACGCCTTACACCTTCCTCAAACGATTGGGCGACGAGTATGGAGAGGATGTATTGCCCCTTTCTGCCGATAGTTTTAATAAGTTGCTTTACTCCAAAAAGGCGGCTATAACACGCGAGGATAGGGCCTATGCCGAAGCGGCGTATAAAGCGCTTGATCAGCATATTTCCTCTCGTCATAAAAAGTGGTATTTTAACTTCTGCCGTTATATTTTACACATTATATAATGATGAAAGCGGTTAGTGATTTTTTACGTCACTAACCGCTTAAATTTTATCTTTTTATTCCGTAAATTGCCCTTTCGCCAAGTTCTTCTTCTATTCTCAATAGTTGATTGTATTTTGCTACTCTGTCGCTTCTGGCAGGGGCTCCTGTTTTTATCTGACCGCAGTTGAGCGCAACGGCAAGGTCGGCGATTGTACTGTCCTCGGTTTCACCACTTCGATGGGACATGATGGTATTGTAATTGTTGCTTTGTGCCAGTTTTACCGTGCTGATTGTTTCGCTGATTGTTCCAATCTGATTCGGCTTGATTAAAATTGCATTTGCCGCCTTTGTTTCAATACCTTTTTGAAGTCGTTCGCTATTGGTGACAAAAAGGTCGTCACCTACGATTTGTATTCTGCTTCCAAGCTTTTCGGTTATTCTTTTAAACCCGTCAAAATCGTCCTCGGCAAGAGGATCCTCGATTGAGAAAATAGGGTATTTATCTACCAACTTTTCAAAGTAGCAAATCAGCTCGTCTGACGTCATTTTTTTATTGCTTTTCGGCTGGATGTATTCACCGTTTTTGTACCATTCACTTGCCGCAGCATCGAGCGCAATTTTTATGTCTTCGCCAGGTTTATATCCTGCTGAAATTATCGCTTCTGTGAGTAGGTCAAGTGCTTGTTCATCTGAAGTAAGATTAGGAGCGAAACCGCCTTCGTCACCGACCGCTGTTGAAAGCCCTTTGCTATGCAGAATATTTTTTAGCGAAGCGTAAATTTCGGTACCCATTTTCATCGCTTCGGCAAAAGATTTTGCACCAAACGGCATTATCATAAATTCCTGAATATCAATGTTATTATCTGCATGAGCGCCGCCATTGAGAATATTCATCATTGGGATTGGTAAGGTAACTGCATCATTACTGCCAATGAATTTGTAAAGCGGCTGATTATTTGCTCTCGCAGCAGCTTTTGCACAGGCTATTGAAACGGCAAGTGTGGCATTTGCTCCTAATTTTGACTTGTTTTTCGTTCCATCTGCTTCAATCATCAATTGGTCGATTTGTTCAATGCTTTCAGCATCTTTACCACATAAAATGGAGTTAATTGTGCTGTTTACATTTTCGACCGCTTTTAATACACCTTTTCCGTTGTAATTGTTTCCACCATCTCTTAATTCAACGGCTTCGTGGCTTCCCGTAGAAGCACCCGACGGCACTGCGCCCAGCGTGCTTATATCGTTTTCTAAAATAACCTCGGCTTCGACAGTTGGATTTGACCGCGAATCGAATATCTGACGTGCCTTTACTTTTTTGATTTTTGTGTTCATTTTATCCACCTCGTTGGTATTGTCTGTAATAAAATCTAAAATTATACCAGTATAATTTGTTGAAATAATATGATTTATGTATTATAATGTTTTAAATTAACCTGAGAGGACTATCTAATGACTAATTATAATTCAATGCCAATGCTTATTTTACGCGGAATGGTTGTTTTTCCCGGTATGTTGCTTCATTTCGACGTCGGTAGAAAAAAGTCAATTGCCGCTATCAATAAAGCTATGGATTCAAATCAAACAATATTTTTAGCAACGCAGAAGGATATTTCGGTCGAGGACCCAAAATTTAGCGAGGTTTATAAAATTGGCTGTGTTGCCGTAATTAAGCAGATTTTAAAAACGCCGAATGATACAATTCGTGTTATGGTCGAGGGTGTTTGCCGAGCTACTGTTGACTGCGTTCTTGATAGTGTACCATGTTTTCACGTAGCTGTAAACGAATGTATCGAAAAATATTTAAAAGCATCCGAGCTTAAAAAGGAAGCGCTTCTCAGAAATGCACGTGAGGCATTTGAGGAGTATGTTTCATTGTCGCCGCGAATTCCGCCCGATGTACTCGGTCATGTATTGCTTGACAACGATATGGGACATCTCGCTGACTATATTGCTTCGAATTTGCCACTTCAATATCAGGATAAGCAGACTGTACTTAATAATTTGAGCCCGGCTATTCGTTTGCAGGATTTGATTGTAATTCTGCGCAAGGAAGCTGAAATTCTCCGTTACGAAACCGAGATTAACGGCATCGTTCAGAGAAATATTGACGATAATCAGCGCGAGTACTATATGCGCGAACAGTTAAGGGTGCTTAACGAAGAACTCGGAAATTCACCTGATGGTGATGATGAACTCGCCGAATATAGAAAGAAAATTGCCGGCTTAAACGCAAGTGATAGTGTAAAGAAAAAGCTTGAAAAAGAGGTCGCAAAAATTGAAAGAATGCCTCATGGTTCTCACGAAGAGACAGTTGTCAGGGGCTATCTCGACACCTGCCTCGAGCTTCCTTGGGGCGTGTGTTCAAAGGATAATATCAATATTGATAAATCGCGTAAAATTCTTGAGCGCGACCATTACGGAATGGCCGACGTTAAAAAACGCATAATCGAGCTTTTGGCAGTGAAAAAACTAGCTCCCGAAATTAACGGACAGATAATCTGTCTGGTCGGTGCTCCCGGTGTAGGTAAGACATCTGTTGCAAGGTCGATTGCAAAGTGTATGGGACGCAAATTTGCTCGAATTTCTCTGGGCGGAGTTAAGGACGAGTCAGAGATTAGAGGACATCGCCGCACGTATATCGGCTCGATGCCCGGACGAATTATCAATGCCTTTTTAGAAACGGGTGTTTCAAATCCGCTCATTCTTCTCGATGAAATTGATAAAATCGGCAGCGACCATAAGGGCGATTGCTCGGCAGCTTTGCTCGAAGCGCTCGACCCTGAACAGAACGTTTCGTTCAGAGATCATTTTATCGATATGCCGTACGATTTGAGCAAGGCGATTTTTATCACAACCGCTAATGATGAGGGGGCTATTTCGGGACCGCTTCGCGATAGAATGGAAATTATCGAACTGCCTAGCTATACCCGTGAGGATAAGTTCAGAATTGCTAAAAAATATCTCGTCCCCAAGGAAACTAAAAAGCACGGACTTGATTCGAAAAATTGCAAGATTACGAATAACGCTCTTTACGAGGTTATTGATTATTACACCCGTGAAGCAGGCGTCAGAAAATTGGAACAGAATATTGCCGCTCTTTGCCGAATGGCTGCCGTTGATATTGCCGACGGAAAGACCGATGCGGTAAAGATTGATGCAGATAACGTATCGCGTCAGCTTGGAGTCAGAAAGTATCGTCCTGAATCTGTTTACGAATGCTTTGACGAGGTTGGAACGGTTAATGGACTCGCTTGGACATCGGTTGGTGGTGAGCTTATGAAGCTCGAAGCATCTGCTCTTGATGGTACGGGTAAAATTGTGCTGACAGGTTCACTTGGTGACGTTATGAAGGAATCGGCACAGACAGCAGTTAGCTATGTTCGCAGTATCGCAACCGACTATGGAATTGATACCAAATTCTATAAAAACAAGGATATTCATCTCCACGCTACCGAAGCCGCAGTGCCAAAGGATGGACCATCAGCGGGTATTACAATGGCGGTGGCGCTTGTATCAGCTCTTTCGGGAATTGCCATTCGTCACGATGTTGCAATGACGGGCGAAATTTCCCTTCTTGGAAAGGTGCTGCCAATCGGCGGATTAAAGGAAAAGTCCATGGCTGCATATAGAGCCGGAATCAAAAAGGTAATCGTTCCCGAAGAAAATAAGGCGGATTTATCCGAGGTAGACGAGAGGGTAAAGGAAAACATTGAATTCGTTATCGTAAACGATATGAAACAGGTGCTTGAAACGGCTCTCGTTACCAATAAAATGGTTTCAAAATCGAGACCTGCTGCTACCAAAAAAGCGAATAAATCAATAACAAATAATAAGAATGTATGGGAGTCAAAATGAACTATAACAAAGTTTTTTACGAGGCATCATACGGAACATCAAAGCAATTACCCAAATCGGATTTACCCGAAATAACCTTTTCGGGCAGATCAAACGTTGGCAAATCCTCGCTGATGAATAAAATATTTAACAGAAAATCACTCGTCAGGGTCAGCTCTGTACCGGGAAAGACAATCACCGTCAACTTTTTCAGAGTAGAGGATGTGCGCTTTGTCGATTTGCCCGGCTACGGATATGCTAAGCTGCCCGATAAGGAAAAGATACGTTTTGCCGATTTGATGGAGAATTATTTTAATAGTTTGCGTGATATTCGTTTGGTTGTTCAGTTGGTTGATATGCGTCATAAGCCGTCAAACGATGATATTGGTATGATTTCGTTTTTGAAAGAAAACGGATTTAACTTCGTAATCGCTATGACAAAGGCGGACAAGCTGAACAAAACCGAATTTGCAAAGCAAACAGAGAGCATTAGTAATCTTCTTACCGAAATGGGTGTAGATGTGCCGGTCATTCCTTTCTCGGCTATGAACGGTATGGGTGTTGACGAGATAAAAAAAGTTATCGAAGGGGTAATATAAATGTCTAGGTATAATAATCAAATTAACCGCAGATATAATCAGCAATATTCGGTTAATAAAAAGCCGTATTTTGTAGTTACCTGTGTTGCGCTTGTTATTATGATTATTCTCTTAATTTGCGCTATTGCGGTTACGCGTTCAGAGTATAAGAAATCGCAAACCCTTCTCGTTGACAGTTCATCGGAAGTGGTGATCGACGATTCGTCGGCTGAAAACAATTCGTCAGCGGCAGGTAACACGTCGAATTCAAGTCAATCATCTTCATCAAAAAATGATAGTGCCACCTCATCCAAGCCCCAATCGATTGAGGTTATTGACGGCTACTCGGTTTATAATTTCGTCGGTCAGTCGAGTGATTGGCGACTGAAACTTTCTAATAGACTTAACGTGATAAATAACTATACTCCGTCAACTAAATATATCGGTTCACAGTATTGTCAGAATAACGATAATTACCAGATTGACGAGAGGGTGTATGACGACCTTATTGCTATGATTGAAGCGGCAAAAGAGGACGGAGTAAAGCTGATTTCCGTTTCGGCATACCGTTCGTATTCAAAGCAACAGTCGCTTTATAATAACAAGGTGAACTATTATCTCAAACAAGGGTATTCGCAAAAAGGTGCAGAAAACAAGGCAAGCACAATAGTTGCGATTCCCGGAACAAGTGACCACAATCTCGGATTAGCGGTTGACTTTAACTATCTCGAACAGCGGTATGAGAATAAGCCCGAGCTTGTTTGGTTAAAGGAACACGCCGAGGAATACGGCTTTGTAATGCGTTACGCAAAGGATAAAGAGAATTATACCGGTGTTATTTATGAGCCGTGGCATTACCGCTATGTAGGCAAGGATCACGCAAAGAAAATGAATCAGCTTAATATGTGCCTCGAAGAATATGTTGAATATTTGCAAAAAAACAGTTGACAAAACGATTCGGATGATATACAATTAGTAGGTCAACAAAGCAGAATGGTTTAATCTGTTCTCACCTTTGCGGTATCGTCCGTTCGGGTCAATAGTGTTTTTGAGGTAATATTATTGCCCATATTATGCTTATTGAGCACGAACAGATTAGCTTTGTTCGTGCTTATTTTTATTTGGAGGTGCTATATCCCATTAGCAGTAAAGAACTTGCGATCAATGAACAAATCATTGACAAAGAGGTAAGAGTCATCGGTAATGACGGCTCACAGCTTGGCATCATGAGTGCCAAAGAAGCTCAAAAACTTGCAAACGAACAGGACCTTGACCTTGTCAAGATTGCCCCCCAGGCAACACCCCCTGTATGCAAGATTATGAACTACGGTAAATATCGCTTTGAACAAGCAAAGAGAGACAAGGAAGCAAAGAAAAATCAGCATGTAATCGAAATTAAGGAAATTCGCCTTTCGCTTAATATCGATACACACGATTTTGAAACAAAGGGTAATCAAGCTATCAAATTCCTCAAATCAGGAAACAAGATAAAGGTTTCAATTCGCTTCCGCGGTAGAGAAATGGGACACCAGAATATTGGTTTGGCCAATATGACCCGTTTTGCTGAATACTGCTCGGAGTATGGTAACGTCGAAAAACCCGCCAAGCTTGACGGCAGAAATATGCTTATGTTCCTGTCGCCAAAGTCTGTCGAGAAATAATTAAACTGTCTTATAAACATTAAGGAGGACTAAACAATGCCTAAGATCAAAACGCACAGTGGTGCAAAAAAGCGTTTTAAGCTCACCGGTAAAGGTAAGGTTAAGCGTGCTCATGCTTTCAAATCACACATTCTCAACAAGAAGACCACAAAACGTAAGAGAAATCTTCGTAAACAGGTTACTGCTGACAAGACAAACACAGCGCAGATTAAGCGCCTGATCCCGTATAAATAAAAAGTCGTGCTGACAATGGCACATTAAATTGGAGGTATTATAAATGGCTCGTATTAAAGGCGCTATGATGACGCGCAAAAGAAGAAAGAAGACACTAAAACTCGCAAAGGGTTATTTTGGAGCAAAATCCAAGCTTTTCAAGACCGCAAAAGAAGCTGTTATGAAATCAGGCAACTATGCCTATATTGGCCGTAAGCTTAAAAAGCGTGATTTCCGTCGTCTCTGGATCACACGTATTTCAGCAGCAGCAAAAATGAATGGTATGAACTATTCAACATTTATGAACGGACTTAAAAAAGCAGGAGTTGAAATCAACCGCAAAATGCTTGCCGACATCGCTGTAAGTGATGCCGCTGGATTTGCTACTCTTGTACAGACTGCAAAGGACGCTCTTGCAAAATAATTTTGAACACGCTCGATAACCTCGGGCGTGTTTTAATCAATTTATAAGCAAAA
>JAFOCB010000004.1 GCA_017381515.1 Clostridia bacterium
CTGAGCAATGTAGTTTCCATTGGCAGCCTTGGGCAACTCCTTATTGTCATTATCGAGCAAGGTGTAGAAGTAACTGCCACCGTTTGCCTCTAAATAAGGTATCAGCTCTATGATAGTAGCACGCGAAGAGCGTAGGGTGAACTTTTGTGCAGGTGCCTTTGTGGGTTCGGTAGCTTCTGTCGGTTCTGTTACTTCTGTTTTCCCGGCAAAAATCTGCACCACTGGTTTATTGGACATTTCCGTTTGCGGTGGGGGTTGAGTATCAGTATGTTTTTCTCCTACCACACCCCATCCCATGATAGACGGATCTGTACGCAATAGGATATCGGTTTTTACAGCATTTTCTACATCACCACGAATAACACAGATTGTGGCACTATGAACTTCCGTTACGATACCCATCGTATTGTTGTTAAAAAATACAAGGTCGCCGCTTTCGGGTGAATATTTTCCCACAGGAACAAGTTTGCCTTGTTCGTTCCACAACCGTGCCATAGATGCGGCTCCGGAGCTCAACGGGTAAGCTTCGTTTGCTCCTGCAAAGTGCAGGCAGAATGATACAAACAAGGCAGACCACTCGTTATAGGGCGCTCCGTACCATGCTCCATAGCGTGTATAGCCGTGGCGTATGCCCGCATTGTCCACCTGGAAGTTCTTTTCGCTTTCTGTATATCCCACCTGGGTTTTGGCTATATCCACCAGGTCCTTTTCCAACTGTCCCGTATAGGGATAATCTGCAAAAAAGTTCTGCCAATCCAAAAGCATTTCCGTATCAGCATTGGGATCGGAATAGCAGTCGGTGGTGTGAATATGTTCCTGCTTTCCGCAAATCAATTCAGTTCCTGACATACACTGATCGGTGTGGCTGTGTTCCTCGATGCCACAGCCTGCGCTGTTTGCAATGGTAATACCTGTCATACGAAGGTTCCATGTAGTGACAAGCGCTACAATCAGCGATAGTGCCGTCAGCGCTGCTACAGCACGCCGCCATCGCCGTTTTTCAGTATTCAATTGTAACAAGTATTGTTCAATGAAACTCATAAACGCTTGTCCCTTTATAAATACACTATTTGTTTTAAAAAAATTGTATGCTCTTAAACGGCCATACTCTAAAGAAAACTTTTCCGACAATCTGATCCTTTGGAATACATCCAATTACCGTATTACGAGAGTCAATAGAGCTTTCTCTCATATCTCCTATTACAAAGTACTGCTCCTGCGGCACTTGAAAAGGAAACTCTAAATCACATTCTCCCAAGGCCTTATGTTCCACATAAGACTCTTCCAATTTATCACCATTGAGATATATGGTGCCATCAGTATCGATCTCGATCCAGTCACCGGGAAGACCGATAACACGTTTTATAAGAAGCTTGTTGTTCCAGGTAAATCCGCAAAGATCGCCACGCTCAAAGCGAGTTGTTTTTGCAAGCAACACGATATCACCGTTTGATAGAGTTGGCTCCATACTGGTGCCCTCAATTTGCAGAACAGGTAAAACAAGCGTTGCAATCAACACAGCAACGGCAGCTACAATCGTTAGAACATATACCGTTCCGCGCAACGCTTTATTATATGCTTTCTGTCGGCGGTATCGCTTTCGTTCTGTTTCAACCTGCTTTTTTGTTGGGAGCGATACTTCCTTTTTCTTTCTATGTAACATACCCATCACCCGTTATCCGAATGACTCTGCTTATATTCTTTTAAAATCGCATCTATTGCAGAATCGTAATCGCCCTGTGTATTTTTTGCGCCCGCAATGATTGCTTCCGCTTCTGCTTTCGCTTCTTTAAGAATTCTTTGGCGCTCTGTATCAGTTTCTTCTCGGATTGCTTTAATCTCATTCAAGTATTGCTCTGCAGCATTCTGCGCGCTACGGAAACAGTCGTTAATTTCAAGGGCTGCTTCAGCAATATTTCCGGCACTCTGCAAACGAAGCCGCTTATCTTCCAATTCATTTTCCAACGCTTGTTTTTCTTCATTCAGTTTGTCAATTTGCAATTGCAGTTGGTAGATAATCTCAATTAGCTGCGCTCTGCTGAGCCTTTTAAATTCCTTATCCGTCATTTGCTGAGCCTCCTTTCAAATATAAATTCATCTCAAACTTGCATTTTACCACAAACCTCTTACAAAACACGAGGTTTACTGATCATTTTCAAAAATTCTTATTTCACCATTAAAATCAAGTTGCAGACTGTTTCCATCACATTTTACAATCTTAATTGTTGTAACCATTTCATCTGTTGTTTCAATACAATTTAACGTGATGGTTTTTGTAGCATCATCGTAAGTATAGCCCTCGCACAGATCCGAATCATTTACAGGATTTCCGCAAGCGCAGTAATACGTGAATTTGCCATCTGCCCCAAAACGAAGGGTTTCGATATCATGCTCGGCATCTCTTGTCCACGAAGTATTTACGAACGAATATTGACTGTAATCAACGTTTTGATTTTCCGGTTTCTTATTGTCACTACAACCTGCAAATAACATAGTTGTTATCAAAAGTAACGCTATTAAACAAATTATCTTATTTTTCATAATTCAAACGCCTTTCTTTAGGAGGTCATTATAAGGCATATTCCAAAACAGCAAGGATCACCTCAACAATGATGCCGAGGAACTGAACGAAAAATCCGCTCTTGCCAAAGCCCTTACGGCGCAGTGTAACAGACGCAACAATCGAAAACACAATGATTGGCGGTACGCAGAGATACGCCTGATAGATCCAATCCGGACCGGTGGGGTATGCCTGAATCAAGCAAGCAGCCAACGAGATAATAGGAAGCACCGCAAAGACACCGATAAAATTCAGAACTATACCGATCTTATCCAAGACGGAATAAGAAACTTCCTCGCTCTTTTTGACCAGAATAACGCAGATCAGCAGGGTCAGAAGTCCGGCGAGCAGCATCACGCCCATATTAACGGAATACAGCGCCGAAAAACCTGCAAAGACAAAGGTATTTTCGATCGGCTCGGGATATTCCCAGCTGATGATCTCGGCATCAAACTCTGCGGGAAGCTCATCCTCGCCATATTGGTATCCTTCTGCATCTGTTGCCTCAAGGCAGGGGTCTACCAACTCATATTCCTCTTGGTTATCGCCCATAAGATAGTCATCATCAAACAAGGTGATAATTTCCAGAACGCAGCCATCTTTTTCCGCGATGGCATAGCTGCGGGATTCCGTAGATTCGCCATCAACTGTATATACACCGTTATAGTAGCGGGCGAGCGGATCGACGCCGGCACCGCCAAAGCCTGTAAAGCGGCAGGTATAGACACCGTTAAAAGTTTTTGTTTCGCCATCAATTTTATAGGTTACCGAATAATTAAAGTCCTGCTCAGTCACAGCGGGCTTGAACTGCATCGAGGTGAGCAAACAGCCCACCAGCGCGACAACCAAGCCGATTGCGATAATAATTGCTGGAAGTGTTAAAGTTTTATTTTTCATAGTTCATCGCTCCTTGTGAAATTAAAAGTAGATGCTTTCGGTCTTTTCAAGAAGCTTGGCCAGCATTTCCTTGCATCTTGCGATTTTAGCAGGGCTTTCTGCTTCGTCGGGGCGGCGAAGAGCACGACGAAGCATACGGGTATAGCCGATGATCATTGCCTTTTCTGCAACATTTCTGCACACATCTTCATCTTCGGTGCCAAGATACATTTTCAGAGACATATCCCAGAATTTTTCTGCCGTTTCGTGTGTATAGCCGAAGAAATCCATCGTTACCTGATGGTCAAGCTCGGAATAACCAATGAAAGCATTAAACATAGAACCGAGTTCGAATACAGGGTGTCCCATGCAAAGAGTATCCATATCGATAAGCAGAGGCTCGCCGTTTTGTACCATAATATTATTGGTGTGATAGTCACCGTGCATAAGGGTATTCTGCTTCGGAACGGCTTCGACTAAAGCACGAAGCTTTTTGCCTTGCTCTTCAGGAAGGTGAGGTGCTACAAAATCTGCCCAGGCAAGAGCTGTTTCCTTCATATCAGGCACTTCGCCATCTTCTACTTCGATAGCGTGAATACTTTTCAGCATATCAATATAATATTTTGCCGCCTCAGACATATCATCGGGATTATTGCGGATCAACTTGGTTACGCTGGTTGCGTTCAAAAGCTCCGTAACTGTACCGTAGCCATCTCCTACACGAACAATGCCGTAAGGAATGGCGGTATTGATACCGAGAACAAATGCTTTTCTTGCGTTTTCACGTTCTTGCTTAATCTCAGGAAGGGCATCCTTTGCAAAATAGGTCTTAAGGATGGTTTCGTCATCATAGCGGTAAACGGCACCGTTTGCGCCTTTGGCGATAAACTCACAGCCTTCCACGCTCATTCTCTGATATGCCTTTTCAACCGTAACCATATCGGTAAAGCCAGTCATATCAAAAACCTCGTAAACATCGGAAACCACATTGATGATTGCAAGCTTCGGTTCTTCTTTTCTGAGTCGCAAGATCACGCGCAGGCCTGCGGAAGATATGTACTCCAGCTTATCGGCGTCCACAACAGTATGCTTTCCGGGGTTATCATTTTTAATATTTAAAATAC
>JAFOCB010000033.1 GCA_017381515.1 Clostridia bacterium
TAACTCGTTCCCATTTTATGCTATCAATAGTAATAATCGGTGTAAAATCCATTGTTTTGTAAATCCTTTACTGATTAGTAAATTTATGTGAAAGTGATATAATACCGCTTCCGATATAGTCGGTTTGTGTGATGGTGAATTGGCGCTTGTTAGAGAAGCCGACAAAAAAGGTGGAATCATTGTCCCACAGTTCACCCGAAATCAGATATGTGCCTTCAAGTAGGGGAGGCGAATCAATTTTAATTTCTAATGAGTGTTTTCCAACCTCGCCGTTAATCAGATTATTAGCATTTCGCTTGTCACTCATGAATATAAGCTTTTCTTCAGCATCCCTTACAGTAAAGCCAAAATTCAGCTTTTCGATTTCTTTTTTGACCTCATAATCAAAGCGAATTGTAATATCCTCGCCGCGTTTAAAGTTGGTGGTCTTTTCACCATTTGAATTTAGCATAGCAAAGTTTTTTACCTGCAGAATATCCTTTTTTTCGGTAGGATAGTCGGTATTTTTTTCGATTTGAGTGGTGGCAATTTTGGCTTTTTCTTTTTTCAAAAAGTCCTCGTATTTTAAAATTACCGAGCCAAGCTCACCGTAATCCATCATTTTTCCTTCATTAATCCACAGTCCCATAGTGCAAAATGCCTTTACAGTGAAAAGGGAATGACTGACGAACAAAATGGTCTTGCCTTCTTTGCGGAATTGCTTCATTTTTTCAATACATTTGAGCTTGAAAATATCGTCACCTACGGCAAGGACCTCGTCAACTACTAGAATATCGGGGTCAACGTTTACCGAAACAGCAAAGCCGAGTCGCGATTTCATTCCGCTCGAATAGGTGCGAACGGGACGATTGATATAATCTCCAATGTCTGCAAAACTTGTTATATCATCAATCTTTTTTTCGATTTCCGATTTTGGAATTCCCATCGAAATTGCCTTGAGATAAATATTTTCTATGCCGGTAAGCTCGGGGTCAAATCCGCTTGTAAGTTCGAGCATTGCCGAAATTTTACCAATGGTTTCAATTTCTCCCGACGTCTGCTTTGCGACACCTGTTATGATTTTGAGAAGGGTTGACTTTCCCGATCCATTCTTACCGAGAATGCCAATAACCTCACCCTTTGGAATATCGATAGAAATGTCATCCAGAGCGGTGAAATCCTTGTAATGCTTTGTATGAAAAATGGTGTCAAAAATTCTTTTAAGCGGGGAAGAATATATTTTATAAGTTTTGGTGAGGTTTTTTATTCTGATAGCGTATTCCATATACCTACCTCCTTATAAAATATCGGCAAAATCGCGTTCGAGCTTTTTAAATAAATAGCTGCCGATAAGCGCGATTACGATAACTTCGCCCCAGAAACAAGCGGTGCCGATAACGTCATTGAAAACCCAGGAATATGTTACACCGAAGCTGCCCAAAAAAGCCGAGCGATACACCTCGATAATGTACGATACGGGATTGAGTCGCACGATGGTATAAACGAGGGAATAGTCCTTTACTTTTTCGATGTTCCATAAAATTGGTGATAGCCAAAAAAGCACCTGCGTGAGTGATTTTATCATGTGTTCAAAGTCGCGGCTGATTACAACCAGTGCCGAGAAAATTAGCGATACCGCCCACATCAGCACAAAAATACAAATCCAGCCGTAAATAATCTGAACGAAATTAAGCGCCATATATCCCGTGACGGCAAAAATGACCGCAGCAACCGCCGTTAGTATTATATGAACGAGAAACTGATGCATTTCTTCAAAAACAGGGATGGTCGAAATAGGAAATACCGTTTTAGTAACGAGGTGCTTGTTTCTTCTGATCGACGTGCCGCAACGAAACCACGACTCTGAAATAAAGAACCAGGGGATAATACTGGCTATCAAGCTAAAAATATAGGGAACGTTGCCTGAATTTCCGCCCTTGATACCGATTGTTATGCCAAACCAATATACCAGAACAAAAAGCACGGGCTTAACAAAGGCCCAAACCATACCAAGGGTTGACCCTGAATAAGTTTTTTTAATTTCGATAGCCGACATACTTACGCTCTGTCGGAAATTTTTTATATTAGTCGCAATAATGTCAAACAGCGCTTTAAAGGCAAAAATCATTAAATTTCCTCACTAAATGTTCCATTTTAATATGGTTTTAAACGGATTGGTCAGGTCGCGGTCGAACGACCTGTAAATATCATCAATGCAGTTGATTTCGACCGTTTCGGATATAATTCTTTCGATACGATTCTGAATTTTTTTATCGCGCAGAAAGTCCATCGTGTTTTCAAAATCAGTTCTTCCCGAGCGGCTGCAACCAACCAGGGTGAGACCTCTTTCGAGTACCATTCGGGTTGCAATCGGGACTTCCTCCTCGGTAACGCCCATAAGCATAAGCGTACCCTGCGGATTTATCGTGTCGATAATCTGCTTTATTGCATAGTAGCTACCACCGCCACCACAGCATTCAAAAGCGTGGTCAACCTTTAAATCGGTGGGCAGCTTGTCTGCCAAATAGGTTTCGTCAACGAACGAAAACATGCTGAGCTTGGTCTCGTCCATGCCAATAACCGTGATTTTGGCATTCGGAAATTTTGCTTTAATAACGAGGGCGGTCAGATAACCGAGTCCGCCATCGCCCCAAATTCCGATGCTTTTAACTTCGGTCTGTACTGCGCGTTCGAATCGGTTTGCCGCATGGAATGGAATGGTTACAAATTCGCTCATAGCGGCAACTTCCGGCTTTATACCCTCGCAGGAAACGAGTCTTTCTGCCGGTAGGTCAACAAATTCTCGCATGAAACCGTCAGCGCCACTTGATGAAAAGACACTGTCCAGACGATAGTTTTCGTATTCACCAGAAATTTCTTTTCCCGGTGCATTTGGTATCATTACAACCTTTTCGCCGACCTTGAATTTGTTATTCGGGCAATAAACTACTCGTCCCATACATTCGTGAATGAGAGCCATTGGCAGCTTTTTTCTCAATATAGCGGCATCGCGCATACCGAAATAATAGCGCTGGTCGGCATGGCAGATGGACATATATTCGG
Organism: Clostridia bacterium; assembly: GCA_017381515.1. GTDB lineage: Bacteria > Bacillota > Clostridia > Oscillospirales > Acutalibacteraceae > UMGS1976. The sequence continues at coordinate 3,043 of JAFOCB010000033.1, forward strand.
GTCGAACGATAACCTTGTCTGTGTTGAGGTCGATATTCGTGTATTTGACCGAAATGACCTTTGGTTTTATAAGTTGATAAATATAACTAATCAAAGCAAATTACTGCCTTTCTTACTTTTTTATTTAATAACCAGCATCGCCTTTGCGAGTTGATAATCGCTGATTGTAGTAATCTTAAAGTTAAGCACTTCACCATTTACGAGGTGAACGGGATGGTTTTTAAGCACGAGGATTTTACAAGCATCGGTAAGAGTAGCTTTTTCTTCATCAGTAAGTGCGTTGAAGCTATCCATCAGAAGCTTGATGTTAAAGCTCTGCGGTGTCTGTCCTTGATAAAGACGGCTTCTCTCGGGCACCTCCGAAATAGTTTTGCCATCATCAGAACGAACAATCGTGTCGGTTGCAGGAATGACAGTATCACAAGCGCCGTATTTGAGGGCGGCTTCGATATTGTCCTCAATAATTCTCTTTGTAACAAAGGGGCGAACAGCATCGTGTGTGACGATAATATCATCATCGTTTAATCCGTTTGCTTCCTTTATAACGTCGATTACGTTGCACATTGTGCCGTTTCTGTCATTTCCGCCGGCGCAAACGATCAGACGATCGTCATTTCCAATATGTTTCTGGATCAAATCCTCGCAATAGGATTTCCAATCGGGGTTGATTCCGATGATAACCTTTTCAAATCTGTCGCACATGAGCATTTTTTCGACAGTGTGTATGATAATGGGCTTTCCGTCAAGCTCGAGAAATTGCTTCGGAACGTCGGTGCTGCCCATTCGTGTACCTTTTCCACCTGCTAAAACTGCTGCATAAATCATAATATTATCTACCTTTCATAAGGGGTTTTCCCTTGTTATTTTTCTAATTTTTTAATTAGTTTAGCCGAACAATCATCTGCATTTTTTATAAAGTCATCACCGGCAATTTTTTTAATCTTTTTAAAGTATTTGTCAAAGGTCGGAGGACGAAAATCTATTCCGTGAGTATCCGAGCCGACGTAACAAATTTGACCGGATTTAAGCCATTTTTTTAGTTTTTTATGTGCCGCTTTTTTGTCAACGAATTCGGTATTTATCTGTGCCTTGTATCCGAGACTGAAAAGTTGCTCGTACATATCCTTTGAAATAAAGTCAACGTACCTGTCAACATGAGCAAGTATCGGTTCTATGAAATTATTATCGCATAGATTATATAACATTCTGAATATCCAGCTTTGCCATTCGTAATAGGGAAGCTCAATCAGCATTATATCGGTATTTTCGATGCAAAGTCGATTAATGCCATCTGCTTCAATCAAGTCCATTGTAAGCAAAACTTCGGATCCGAGAAAAATCTTTGGCAAATCGAGACCTTGTCTTTCGATTTTATTTATCAGCTTTTGGTATGATTTCTCTCTCTTGGCTAAAAAGTCGTCAATGCTTGTTTTATTATCCGTCATTTTGAAATGAGGAGTTGCGATAACGTGGGTTATTCCTTGTTCTTTTAAGACTTTTAGCATGTTTATTGATTCGTCAACGCTTTTTGAGCCGTCGTCTAATTCGGGTAAAATATGTGAGTGCGTATCAATCATTCTGTTGCAGTAAACCTTCTTTTTTTGAAATGAAATAAAAAAGCATGAGTGATTAGCTCATGCTTTGTGATTTAATGGTGGGGTTAATTATGTGCAAAGCAGAGCACATATTATCAAAGAGTTATCGTTGATTTTGAAAACAGGTTATGGATTATTCGTAATCGCCATAATTGTCGTAATAATCGTAACCGCTGTATCCTTTTCTGTAATTATAACGATAGCTGTAACGGTATCTGTATTTATATGTTCTACCATTACCCTTTGAGTCGTTGAGGATAAAGCCGAGAATTTTTGCATCAGCGAATTTAAGCGCTGAAATTGCTTTTTTAAGCTGATCGTGAACACTGTAATATTCGCGAACGGTTACAACGGCTCCATCAACCTTTTCAACAAGTGCCAGACAGTCACTGACTACAGCAACAGGCGGTGTATCGATGATAATGTAATCATAATACTCCGAGAGGGTAGAGAGAAGGTCGTCACACGGCTGAGCCAAAAGAAGCTCGGCAGGGTTCGGCGGTGTCGGTCCCGCTGTCATACAATCAAAGCCGTGAGGAGTCTTTTTAATAATTTCATTAAGCTGGGTATATCCGCTTAATACGTCGCTGAGTCCCAGTGTGTTTTTGATACCGAGGTATCTGTGGATGGATGACTTTCTCATATCGGCATCAATAAGGAGCACCTTTGCATCGGTTTGACCAAAGGTGATGGCGAGGTTAACCGCAGTTGTAGTTTTGCCTTCTGCGGGAACCGAACTTGTGATGAGAAAGATTTTGCAACCCTTTTTTGCACCGATTGCAAAGTTAATATTGGCGCGTACCGCTTTGTACGCTTCCTTTACTGCAAAGGGTGACATTTCATTGAGCAACACCGGCTTGCGGCGATGTCTTTTGGGTGCTTTTGCCGGTTCGTTAGGGTTGTTTATCTGTTCATAGATGTTATTATCCTTACGACTCATAGTTACCGGTTGCCCCCTTTCGATACCCATATTTGGAGTAACTGTTTTTCTTGCTTATATAGAAGTTCGGAATAACTCCGAGGTTCGGAATTTCGTATTTTTTCTCGAGTTCGGCTGCTGATTTAACTCGTGTATCGAGCGACTCGATGAAGTAGAGAAGTATGAGAATACCGAGCAGAGCCAAAACAAAAGCAGACATAGTGTATGATTTTACCGGAGTAGAACTTGCTCCTTCGAATCTAACCGGTTCAAATTGATCGAGCGACACGTATGTCTTTTTGATATATTTAGGTGCAAGCTCTGCATAAGCTTCGGCGAGTTTCTTTACTGCAACCCTATTTGTTCCGGAAACATCGACGTTAATATTCGGTACTTCCTCTTCGTTTGATAAGGTAATCATGGATGAAAGCATACGTGCATCAAGCTTACCTTTATAACCGGCTTTTTCTATAACTCTTTTGAGAAATTCTGAACCCTTCATTCTCGGCTTAAGAGCAGGGATTTGGCTTTCGGCGAAGTTGGCTGATGTCAGCGCACCGCTAGGTGAAAGTTCAACGTTTTCCCAAGCAACGGCTACCTCGTATGAAAAGGTGTATTTGTAGGTAGTTACTGACATAGATGAAGAAACAAAATAGGTTATGACAGCAAAAATCAACGCGGTAACAATTGATACCGCAAAGTTTTTACGAATAAATTGTAGTAAATCGGCAAGGGTTAAATCTTTATTCAATGTTACAACACCTCCAAGTTAACAGATATATTATACATTACATGTGCAAAAAAATCAACATAAATATTATTGTTAGTAATAAGCAAAAATTATAAAAAATACATTTACTGAATAATTGTTTATTCTATGTGTATTCTCTCGACGCAGGTGCATTTTGCAGTTTTTACATCAATGGTGAAAATGCATCCGTCAAGGTGGCATTTGCCGTCAGCTATTGCAAATCGAACGGGCAATTTGTCCTTCATTTTTTTAATTGCAAGCTCTGATTTTACGCCTAAAACCGAGTCGGTTGGTCCCACCATGCCCAAATCGGTGATGAATCCTGTTCCGTTTGGCAATATTTGTTCATCGGCAGTTTGGGTATGCGTATGAGTGCCGAAAACAGCTGAAACCCGACCGTCGAGATGGTATGCAAGTGCCTTTTTTTCGGCGGTAGCTTCTGCATGAATATCTATCAAAATATTTTTAATTCCGTCGTTTTTGAGTTTTTCAATAATCGAATCTGCCGTTTTAAAAGGGCAGTCGAGCGACTCGGTATAAACCACGCCTAAAATGTTGATGACGCCAATTCTCGTGAAGCCAAGATCTATGATTGTATAACCTTTGCCGTAGGTTCCTTCCGGATAGTTTGCGGGGCGGATAATGCAATCACTTTCGTCAAGAACGGTGTGCATTTCGGGACGTCTGAAGGAGTGATTTCCACCTGTAATTATATCGGCACCGCTATCTAAAATATGCTTGGCCGAAACAGGCGTAATGCCGTTACCATCAGCGGAATTTTCTCCATTGACAATAACAGCATCAATACCTTCTATTCGTTTAAGCACGGATAGCTTTGATCTTAAAAACTCGCAACCAATGCTACCTACAACGTCTCCGATACAGAGAATGTTTATTTCGTTTTTCATTTGTTTATAAAGAGAATACCGAGAGTGCCGGGACCACAATGAGCCGAGATAGTGCAACCTGCGGTTGTTTCGATAACTTCGTCAAAGTAATTTAACCCTTTGACGTAATCATAAACCAATTTTGCTTGTTCAGAGCCATATTCCATTGTGTGCGTAACAAAGCAGCGGCGGCTATCAATGTTTTCTAAATTTTCGAGGCGGTTTTTTGCATATTCGAGGAGTACATCGCTGTATCTACCTCTGTATTTTTTAGCAACGTCCATTTTGCCATCGTGTACTTCGATGCAGGGCTTAAGTTTCAAAAGATTTGCTCCAAGCATAGCAACTGCCGAGCATCTGCCGCCTTTATGCAAATAGAGTAGGGTATCGATTACAAAAGAAGCGTTCACTTTATCAATAGTATCAACTATTTTGTTATAAATAGCTTCTGCGCCTTCACCGTTTTGTGCAAGCTCGACCGCTTTTAAGACGAGTAGAGCAATTCCCGTTGAAAGATTGCGGCTATCAACAACAAATACGTTGCCAACATCCTCGGCAGCCATTCTGGCATTGTTGCACATTGACGACATTTCAGAACTTAAGCAGAAATGAACAACGGTATTTCCGCCCTCTGTGAGAGGAGTGAAAAAGTCGATATAATCCTGATAATTTATAGCGGCAGTCTTTGGCAAAACGCCCGTTTCATCGTGGTATTTGAAAAGGTCACACGGCTGAACTTCTATTCCGTCGATGTATGATTTATCGCCTAAAATAACAGTCCCATGACAAATTTTTATATCGTATTTTTCGGTTAATTCTTTTGTAAGATCGCAGGTGCTGTCAGCACTGATAATAACTTTGCTCAAATTCAACACTCCTATCTAATTTTCAATATAATTATAAGTAATTTGCATCTTTTTTTCAACTGTTATTTAAAATTACCTGACATTTTGCATTTTTATTTCAAAAAAATTCTTTATCTTTTGATTGCTGCCTATGTCGTGATTTATAATGAATTTTGTTTATTTTGGCGTTGATTAGTTGTAAGATTAAATGGTTTTATCATAAAATTATACAAAATACACAAAAATTCATATAAAATAAGTTATAATGAACACTTGAAATTTTGAATATGTTGTAATATTATATATTTAGTTGTATAATGATATTAAATAACGTTTGTTATGGAGGAGTAAATTTTTATGACAAAGTTTACGTCGAAAAAAATTGAGGAGCTTATCGAAGCGAAGTTATCGCACAATTTCGGTGTCACTCCGTCGGTAGCTTCAAATGATATTTTTTACAAGGCATGTGTTCTTGTTATCAAGGACATAATGAAAAAACAGAGAGAAGATTTTGAAAAACGCGCAAACGAGCAGGAGGCAAAGCAGGTATTCTATCTGTGTATGGAATTCCTTATGGGCCGTTCGTTTAAAAATGCGCTTTATAATCTTAATCTCGAAAATGCTTTTAAAAAGGCACTTTCAAATATGGGAGCAAAGCTTGAAAGATTATATGAGCTTGAGCCCGATGCAGGTCTTGGAAACGGCGGTCTCGGTCGTCTTGCTGCTTGTATCCTCGACGGACTTGCAAACGGCGAATATTTTTCGATGGGCTATTCAATCCGATACGAATACGGCATTTTCCGTCAGAAACTTGTTGACGGTTGGCAGGCAGAAACTCCCGACTTCTGGCTTCCGGGTGGTGAAATTTGGTTTGAGCCCCATCCCGAAGAAGCGGTTGACGTCAGCTTTGACGGTCATGTGAATGAATGGTGGGACGGCACATATCACCATATCGAGAACCACGGAGCTACTGTGGTGAAGGCCGTACCTTACGATATGATGGTACCGGGCAAGGACGGCGACGGCGTTGCAGTACTTCGCCTTTGGGAAGCGACAAAGCCGGGCTTTGATATGGCTCTATTTAATCAGGGCGACTACTTACGCGCAGTTGAACAAAATGCTATGGCTGAAGCAATCAGCAAGGTGCTTTATCCTGCCGATAATCATTATGAAGGAAAGTCTCTTCGCCTTCGTCAGCAGTATTTCCTTGTTTCTGCATCAATTCAGGATATTGTTCATCGCCATCTTTCAAAATATGGCACAATGGAAAATTTTGCGGACAAGGTTGCTATTCATATTAACGATACCCATCCCGCACTTTCAATCCCCGAGCTTATGCGTATAATGCTTGACGAATGTGGTTATACTTGGGATGAGGCATGGGCTATTGTGACAAAGACTGTCGGTTACACCAACCATACAGTTATGGTCGAAGCACTCGAATGCTGGAATGAAGAATTGTTCAGACAGCGTTTGCCCCGAATTTATCAAATCGTTCAGGAAATTAACCGCCGTTATCACGCAGATGTGCTTGCCAAAACAGGTAACTGGGATTTGGCTAATCGTACATCAATCATTGATAACAAGGTTATCCGTATGGCTAATCTTTCGGTTGCCGGCTCATATTCGGTAAATGGCGTTTCGCGTTTACACAGCGATATTTTAAAGGAATCTGTATTCCACGATTTCTATACAATCTCTCCCGAAAAGTTCTGTAACGTAACCAATGGTATTGCTCATAGACGTTGGCTCTGCCAGGCAAACCCCGAGCTTACCGCGATGATAAAGGAGCTTATCGGTGACGGCTTTGTAAAGAATGCTGCCGAGCTCGAAGGACTTATGAACTTCACCGATGATAAAAATGTTCTTAATCGTCTGGCTGATATTAAACGTAATAATAAGCAGCGTTTTGTTGATTATATTAAGTCACAGGGACATACCGACATCAACGTTGATTCAATCTTTGATGTTCAGGTAAAGCGTCTGCACGAGTATAAGCGTCAGCAAATGAATGCGCTTCATATCCTCACCGAATACTTGTATATCAAGAATAATCCTAATGCTCCTTTCACACCGAAAACTTATATTTTCGGAGCAAAGGCAGCACCCGGCTACTATGTAGCAAAGCAGATTATCCAAATGATTTACAAGATTTCAAAAATGATCGACAACGATCCCGATATGAAGGGCAAGTTAAAGGTCGTATATATCGAGGATTATCGTGTAACAATGGCCGAGCTTTTGATGCCTGCCGCCGAAATCAGTGAACAGATTTCACTCGCAGGAACCGAGGCATCGGGTACCGGTAATATGAAATTTATGCTTAATGGTGCAATCACCCTTGGTACAGAGGACGGCGCAAACGTCGAAATTCACGAAGCCGTCGGTGACAATAATATCATCATCTTCGGTATGGAAGCTCACGAGGTTGACCTTTTAAAAGCAAACGGCTACAACCCGATGAATTACTACAATAACAATTCTCAGCTTCGCGAGGTTGTTGACCTTATCGGACGCGGAATTGACGGAATGTCATTCGATAATATTAAGCATATTCTTCTTTCATCCGATACTTATATGGCGTTTGCCGATTATGCCGATTACTGTAATGCTCATCAGCGTGCATACGACCTCTATGCTAATAAAGAAGCGTGGAATAAAGCATCTCTCGTCAATATTGCAAAATCGGGCAGATTTGCTATCGACCGCCTCATTGATGATTATGCCAATACTATTTGGAATCTTAAAAGGGTTGAAAAATAATGCATATTTTTTGCAGCCGAGACAAACAGTATAAATCAAAGCTCTCTCCGATTACCATCGGGGAGGGCTTGAATTTGTCTATCATTTTGCACGATGGTTATTATCCGTGCAACGTCCATCTGGTAATCAGGCGCGATGGCTGTGATGCGCAGTATATCGAAATGTACCCGTCCGAAAGGAATCACGATTGCTACACGAAGTATTCGGTGACCTATTCCACCGATACGGCGGGACTTTACTGGTATCATTTCGAATTTGATGGTAATTTTAAGAGGAATAGGGTTTATAACGTCGGTTATTCGGTAGGGGAAGTGACCGATAATGGCGGCGAATACCAGCTTACTGTGTATGATACCGATTATAAAACACCCGATGAATTTAAGCAGGGTGTGTTTTATCAAATTTTTCCCGACCGTTTTCACAATTCGGGAAAGGAAAAAGGCGAATTACCCTATGGTCGTTATCTTGTGACCGATTGGTCTGAGAAACCCGTTTGGAAGCAGGACAAGGTATTTCCCGAAATTGGGCAGGACTACTTTGGCGGAGATTTAAAGGGAATTGAGCAAAAATTACCATACCTAAAATCACTCGGCGTAACAATAATTTACCTCAATCCAATTTTTGAGGCGCACTCAAATCATCGTTACAACACCGCCGATTATTTTAAAATCGACCCGTCACTCGGCACCGAGGATGACTTTGTTTCATTATGCAAAACGGCAAAGAAAATGGGAATAAAAATCATTCTCGACGGCGTTTTCAGTCATACGGGTGACGATAGTATTTACTTTAATCGTTACGGACGTTACGGCAATTCGGGCGCGTATAATGACCGAAACAGCGAATATTTCAGCTGGTTTAATTTCATCCATTGGCCCGAAAAATGTCATTCGTGGTGGGGAGTAAAGACCTTGCCCGAGCTTAACGAAACTGTACCGAGTTATATGGATTTCATTTGCGGCGAAAATGGCGTTTTACGCTACTGGATGAAAAGGGGAGCTTCGGGATGGCGACTTGACGTTGCCGATGAATTACCCGATGCCTTTCTCGATCAAATTCGCCGCACTATAAAGAGCGAGAATCCTGACGCTTTGCTTATCGGTGAGGTGTGGGAGGACGCGAGTAATAAAATTAGCGGTGGGGGAAGGCGACGCTTTCTTCTGGGTAATCAGCTCGATTCGGTTATGAATTATCCCTTCCGCAGCGCTATAATCGACTTTGTCAGTGGTGGTGACGGACATGACTTCACCGACAGTATTTTGACCGTAATCGAAAATTATCCAAAGCCGTCACTCGATACACTTATGAATAACGTCGGCACTCACGATACCGAGCGAATTATTACCGCGCTGGGAGCCGAAAATATGCCGTCAACCCGTCCCGAACAGTCGAAATTTGTTATGACTGACGAAATGCTTGAACGCGGACGTAAACTGTCAAAAATTGCGGCTGTGCTTCAATATACCTTGCCGGGAATCCCGTGTCTTTACTATGGTGACGAAGCGGGAATGTACGGCTGCCGCGACCCATTTAACCGAGCAACTTATCCGTGGGGAAATGAGGACACCGAGCTTGTTGAATTTTATAAAAAGCTTGGTTTGTTACGTGCCGAAAACATTGCCTTTAACGGCGGCGAATTTAATGTAACTGTCAGCGGCTTGGGATACGTAATTTACACTCGCGAAAATGACGATAACAAGGTGCTTGTTGCCGTTAACCGTTGGTGCGAGGAAGAGAAATTTGAACTTCCTGACGAATGGAAAAACGCCGATGTCTTTATGGGCGAGGTCATGGATAATCAACTGATTATAAAGCCATTTGGAGCATCAATTTTGATAAAAAAATAAAATAATGAATAAAAAATATCTTATCGGGAAAACTGTTTATGAAAACTTAAAGTAACCGAATCAAAAGCGGTTATTAAATAAGGAGTTGAGAAAACAGATGCTTGATAAGACAGCTTTATCATTGGCTATCATTGGCGCTCTTAATTGGGGCAGTATCGGCCTTTTCCGCTTCGATTTAGTTGCGTGGATTTTTGGTGGCCAAACCTCAATTATCAGCCGTATTATTTATACATTGGTAGCTTTGGCAGGTGTATGGTGCATTACTCTGTTATTCAGAGATATTGAACCGGTTGAAACAATCGAAAAATAATTATTAAAAAACATTAAAATAAAAAAAGAGCCGATTTTATAAATCAGCTCTTTTTTTATGCAAATAATTATCAGCCGTGGGTGTATTTTTTACCCGCTTTGATATTTGATTTACCGATAAGCTCGGTTACTGTGACGAATCTGTATCCGTCCTTGTAAAGCTTATCAACAGCTTTACAAAATGCTTCATACGAATTTTTATAAATTTCATGCATCAGAATAATATCGCCGTTTTTAACGTTTTTTATTGTATTATTATAAATCGTATTGATTTTGCCCGAGTTTCCTGATGGGTTTTTGTATCGCCAATCGTTGGTATCTTTGTTCCAGTTGATTACAGCGTACGGACACGATTTGAGGCGGCTATCGGTAATCATTCCGCCAACAGGACGCATCAGGGTAATGTTATAATTAGGTAAATATTTATGAATGGCATCTGCCGTTTTTGATAATTCGCTTTGATAAATGGATTCACTGCAATTATTGTACTTATACGAATGGGTATAGGCGTGAATGCCTATTTCATTGCCTTTATTAACGGCATACTGAATAGCGGCACCGGTTGTACTGGTGAGACGATTGCCTACGACAAAAAAGGTGCCGCGACCATCGTATGATGCTAGCTTGTCCACAATTTTTCTTGTATAGGTTGAGCTTGGGCCATCGTCAAAGGTGAATGCAATATACTTGATACCGCCTGTGCTGCCGCCCGAGTTGCCGTCTGAAATTGATTCAGATTCGGACGACTCAACATCTGCCGAATTGTTATCACTCGTTTCATTATCAGTATCATTCCCTGATGAAATGTCCTCGGTGGAAACTGTTGATGACGGAGACTCGTCTTTGCTACTGGTACTTGGCTTTGGTTTGCTACTGGTAGCATTACTCGATGTAGAGTTTGATTCCGTCTCGCTCGAAATATCTGACGAAATATCAGTATCCGTACTATCATTTTCTGAAGAATCAGCATCGATCGTGGTGTTTGATGTATCGATGTCGGATGAGCCATTATCAATACTACCATCAAGTATAGCGCGACAACCGGTTAGCCCCATGATAGCAACAAGCATTATACAAATTAAAACTCTAAATCTATTTTTCACCAAAATAACCCCTAATAATTTATTTATACTTATTTTAACATATATTGCGACCAAGTACAAGCAACAAACTGTTAATTTTTTTGGAACATTTTGTAATAAATTAGCATATAAAAAGCGTATGGAACTCTATCTTGTCCATACGCTTTTATTGTATTATTCTTTTATGCAATAATCTTTGAATTTGCTTGAATAAATTTGCTGTCCATCGGTGATAACCCACATTGCCTCGACATTTTCCAGTGATTCAATGAGCTTATTGCCATCCTCTAATTCCATCGAGAATAACGCTGTGGAAAGAGCATCTGCATAAGCAGAGGATTTACAAAGCACAGAAATAGATAAATATCTATCACTCGGCATGAGTGTTTCGGGGTCGATAATGTGATGATAATTCTTTCCTTCCACGGTATAAAAACGTTGATATGAGCCGCTTGTAACCAGTGACATTTCATTGATTTCGAGATATTCAATATACGGTTTTTCCGTGTCCTCGGTGTCGGGATTTTCTATACCTATTGTCCACTTTGTGCCATCGCGACGGTCGCCCACAGCTCTTACGTTTCCGCCTACGTTGAGTAAATATCCGTTCATGCCGTTTTGCTTCATGTATTCGGCAATTTTTTCGACGGCGTAGCCCTTTGCAACGGCACCAACGTCAAGCTTCATTTGTGGGTCGGAAATATAAACTGTGCCTTTTTCCTCGTCGATAATGAGATTGTTAATATCGGTATGCTTGTTTGCTTCGCTAAGTGCTTTTACGGACGGTAATTTAGCATTTTCGGGGCTGCTTATTCCATCCTGACGATAATTATGCCATATCGAAAGCACACTGCCCATAGCTACGTTTAATTTGCCGTCGCTAAGTTCGTACATTTCCTTGGCGAATTTGAGCATATCGATAATTTTTGCGTCAACCACTAATTCAGAGTGTTTGCCGTCCTTTATACTGTTTATGAGGCAAAGGTTATTTATCTCATCATATCGGTTGTAAATTGTGTATAGCTTGTGATATTCGTCGAGAAGGCCTTTTATCTTATCGCAGTTTTTGTCAAAGTTCTGCTTCGACTTTTCATATCCGATTATGGTTGTAACCGTGTCGAAATAATCAAAGGAGTAGTCGGTGAATTTCTCGTAGGATTCGTCCTTTTTACAGCCGGTCAAGGTGATTGTCCCACCGACGATAAATACAACCAAAATTAAGCTGATAATTCTTTTCATATAAAACGTCGCCTTTTGACTGATAAAATAAAAAGGGGATTGTTATCAAACAAATCCCCTTTTAGTAATTAAATTAAACGGCCTTTGAAAGCGCCTTTACCATATCGCCGATGTGGATGGTGCAACCTGCTTTTTGGAGGTCGTCAGAGCCGTAACCCTTATCGTTAGAAAGGGAAGCAAAATCGTTCTTTGTCTTTCCGATGCAAGCGGCATTGAAAGCTTCTGCCTGCTCAAACCATTCGAGTACCTTGCCGTCGCCGTTGAGGTCCTTACCGTAAGCAGCCATGTTGTAGTTTGTTCCTAAATCTTTCTTTGTCGAGATTAGAGCGGCATTGGTAGCGGTAATGCCCTTTGTATCGAATGTAACCTTTGCTGCGAGAGCATCGGTCGAAACAGCAACAATCTTTTTATCCTTGTCGATTACAGTAGCAACAATTGTTGTGTCAACCTCGTTTACACCTTCAGCTTCTTCGGAAGCATCCTTTGCACCTGACTGGGTTGAAACGATGCCGATCTTGATTGTGCAATCAGCAGTTGATTTTGAATCAGCAGCATTTTTAACTGCATTTTCAATAGCGTAAACAAAGTCGGAGATGTAAATGGTGCAACCAGCGTTTATAACGTCCTCTGTACCTTTGTAATCAGAAGCAACGAGTGCTTTTACTTCGTCAATTTTCTTTCCTTCAACGAGTGCACAGAGTGCATCAATTTGCTCAAACCATTCTTTTTCTGCCTTGGCGTAAGCGACCATACCATAGTCGTTGCCCTGTTCGTATTTTGTTCTGTATTCACCGGCTTCGACAAATTTACCTTCCGATGTGAATCCCATGTTGTTTTCCATTGCATCGATTGTGCATTTTACAATCTTTCCATCCTTGTCGAGAAGAACAGCGGCAGCTGTAATAGATGCCTTTGCATTACCGACAGTGTCACCGTCTGCGCTGGTGATATTTTCGAGCTTTGCGTTGATGCCTAAACCGAATTTGAGTGTATCAGCGGTTTCGGTTGTGTCATCTTTCTTATCAGAGCAACCGACAAGACAGGTGAGTGAGAATACCATAATGATACTGAGGACCAAGCAGAGAAACTTTTTCATAATTTCTTTCTCCTTTAATGTATAATTTGGGGATAGCTTTATATTA
>JAFOCB010000034.1 GCA_017381515.1 Clostridia bacterium
AACGAAAAGGTTGCCGCCGAAATCAGTGGCAAGACCATTATTAAGGAACTTTACGTTAAGGGCAAGCTCGTAAACATCGTTGTTAAATAAACTGCTTTTAGCGACAGCCCGTTGAGATGAGAGAACAAAGGGGTGCATATATAAATGAAAGAAGTCCTGCGAATTATTTTACTAATAATAAATATACTTTCTTTTGTCTTAGTTTTCTTATTTGGGGCAACCGGGATATTGTATGAAATATCAGGTCCGTCAGGATATAATAAAATGCTATCCAAATTAAAAATTCCATGGAGTTTCGAGCACATTTGGTTATTCATGTTTGTGTGTTTGATAATTTTTTGTGTAACCTACTTTTTGCGTAAGAAAGTCTTTAGGTCTTAATTGTTATATGAGATAATATTTAATGTTTCATGGATAATATTTGTTTTGGCATTTAGAACAGTAATAACAAAAAGCACCGTTGCTAATTTGCAACGGTGCTTTTATATTGTGTTTATTAGTTTTTAAGACTCTGGAGAGGTGCGGGGAGACGACCACCACGATTGATAAATATTTCGGGTGAGCCGGTATTTACTCTCATAACCGGACCGCCGCCAAGCAATCCGCCGAATGAAAGCTCGTCACCAATCTTTTTACCAATTGCGGGAATCAGACGTACAGCAGTAGTTTTGCTATTTACCATACCGATTGCCGCTTCGTCAGCGATGATAGCCGAAATTACTTCATCGGGTGTATCGCCCGGAATGTTTATCATATCAAGTCCAACCGAGCAAACGGCCGTCATAGCTTCGAGCTTTTCGAGAATGAGGCAACCACTTCTGGCTGCGTCAATCATTCCTGCATCTTCGGTAACAGGGATAAATGCGCCAGAAAGTCCGCCAACGTGCGATGAAGCCATAACGCCACCCTTTTTTACTGCGTCGTTGAGAAGGGCAAGTGCGGCAGTTGTTCCACAGCAACCGCATTGTTCGAGACCCATTTCCTCGAGAATGTGAGCAACCGAGTCGCCGATTGCAGGTGTGGGTGCGAGTGAAAGGTCAACGATTCCAAACGGGACACAAAGGCGTGACGATGCTTCCTTTGCAACCAACTGACCCATACGAGTAATCTTAAATGCGGTACGCTTAATTAGGTCGGCAACCTCGGTGATGTTTGCGCTCTTATCAAGCTTTGAAAGAGCGGATCTGACTACACCGGGACCGGAAACACCGACGTTAATTACACAGTCGGCTTCACCAACTCCGTGGAAGGCACCTGCCATAAAGGGATTGTCCTCGGGTGCGTTACAGAATACAACCAATTTTGCCGCACCGATACAATCGCGGTCTGCGGTTAGTTCGGCAGCTTTTTTGATTGCTTTACCCATCATTTTAACGGCGTCCATATTGATACCGGCCTTTGTCGAGCCGATATTTACCGACGAGCAAACATGGTCGGTGGTAGCAAGCGCTTCGGGAATGCTCTCGATTAAGGCATAGTCGCCATTAGAAAATCCCTTTTGAACCAATGCGCTGTAACCGCCGATAAAGTTTACGCCTACCGTCATAGCCGCTTTTTCGAGTGTATGAGCAAATTTTACAATATTACTTGTCTGGCAAGCGGAAGCCAGCATCGCGATAGGTGTAACCGAAATTCTCTTGTTAATAATCGGAATACCGTATTCCTTTTCGATTTGATTACATACGGGAACGAGATTATGCGCGTAACGGACGATTTTATCATAAACCTTGTTACAAGCGGCATCGATGTCGCTGTCGATACAGTCGAGCAGGGAAATACCCATTGTAACCGTACGAATATCAAGATTTTCGTCCTGAATCATTGATATAGTTTCGAGAATATCTTTTGTATTAAGCATTATGTATCACCTTTTATATCTTGTGCATGGAGTTGAAAATATCCTCATGCATAACGTGAATTGAAAGATTATCTTTTTCGCCAAGCTCGGTTGCGGCATCGGAAAAACTATTGAAATCGGTCTTAATCTTATCAATATCGCAAAGCATAATCATACAGAAAAGGTCCTGCATAACAGTTTGGTTAATATCAACGATATTGACGTTGTGTGTAGAGCAAAGAGATGCGATCTTTGCCATGATTCCTACTGTGTCTTTTCCGACAACTGTTAAAATAGCTCTCATAATAATTACCTCTTTAATAAAATTTCTAATATTATAACACGATATTACTATAAAGTAAATGGATAATATAAAAATTATATTTTTGTTAACAATATAAAAAAATGTTTTACTTATTATGAAAGCTGTGTTATAATAACATAAATTTATATAAACGGAGGCGTTTTATTTTGGCTAGATCAATTATGCAGGCCGACGAAGGCGAAAAGAACAGAAAAGTTACGATAACAAAAAGACAGCGTAACGGTCTTTTGGTTATGATTGGAATTCAGGCATTTTGTATTCTTTTTGTTTACACTTGCTTCTTCCTTTCGTCTATTGCTGATATTTCTTGGGCCGGTGGTGCAAGTGTTTTCAGCATCTTTCTTTACGTTATGATTTTCCTTAAATATTGCCAGGCAACCCAGACACTTGCCGACTTTGGTATTCGTTTGAGCTGGATCAAATGGTCAAAGATTATTAGCCCGGTTCTGTACGTTCCTGCGCTTATTTTGGCTGTTCTTTGGATTAGCGGAGCAGGTTGATGGAGTGAATAAAGATATGAGAAATCGACTTTTATCTTTACTTGAAGAAAATGCGAGATATTCGGTAGAGGAACTTGCTTTAATGCTCGGTATCGACACCGAAACTGTTGCAACCGAAATGGCAGAGCTTCACAAGGACGGCATTATTCGAGGATATACTGCGCTCATTAACTGGGACAAGGTGGATAATACCCATGTTACAGCAATAATTGAGCTCAAGGTTACACCTCAACCGGACGCCGGATTCGAGGATATTGCCGAGCGTGTGATGAGATTTGAGCACGTTGAATCGGTATATCTTATGTCTGGTGGATACGACCTTTGCGTAATTGTAAAGGGTAGAAGCTTTCAGGAAATTGCAATGTTTGTTGCAAAGCGTCTGGCTACAATAGCAGGTGTCGTTTCAACCGCAACTCATTTTATTCTCAGAACATACAAGGATAACGGTATCGAAATTCAGGATACAAAACTCGATGATAGGGAGAACGTTTCGTTCTAATGGATTTTAACAAGTTGCTTAATCGCGCTGTATTGGATACTAAGCCGTCGGGCATTCGAAAGTATTTCGATATAGCCGAAAAAATGGAAAATGTTATATCTCTCGGTGTCGGTGAACCTGATTTTGCTACACCTTGGCATATCAGACAGGCGGGTATTCAATCCCTCGAGGATAAGAAAACTCGCTACACCGCAAACAGAGGTATCGCCACACTTCGTAACGAGGTGTCGAAATATTTGAAACGCAGGTACAATCTTTGCTACAATGCCGATAGTGACATTCTCATTACTGTTGGCGGTAGCGAAGGAATTGACTGCGCCATCAGAGCGATTGTTAACCCGGGCGACGAGGTAATTATTCCTCAACCGAGCTTTGTTTGTTACGAGCCGATTGTTCGTCTTGCGGGCGGAATTCCCGTGTTCATCAATACTGTCGAAGATAACGATTTCAGACTGACCGCCGACCAGCTTAAATCGGCAATCAGTGATAAGACAAAGATGCTCATTTTACCTTATCCGTGTAATCCTACCGGTGCAATTATGACTAGGGAGGATCTTGAAGCGATTGCTGACGTGTTAAAGGATACGGATATTTTAATCCTTTCAGATGAGATTTACTGCGAGCTTACCTACGGATCAAATCATGTTTCTATTGCCGAAATTGACGGAATGAAGGATAGAACGGTTCTTATCGGCGGCTTTTCAAAGTCGCATTCAATGACCGGTTGGCGAATGGGCTACGCTTGTGCCAATTCCGAAGTGATGAAGCAGATGGTGAAAATTCATCAGTACGCTATCATGAGCGCACCTACTACATCACAGTTTGCCGCTATTGAAGCGCTTCAAAATGGTGATGACGATATTGTTAAAATGAAAAATCAGTACGACGCCAGAAGAAGGTATATGGTCAACGGCTTTAATAAAATCGGACTTCATTGTTTCGAGCCAAAGGGCGCGTTTTATGCCTTTCCGTGCATAAAGAGTACGGGTCTTTCATCGAATAAATTTTGCGAAAGATTGCTTCGTGAATATCACGTTGCGGTAATACCCGGTGACGCTTTTGGCGAATGTGGTGAGGGATATATTCGCGTTTCGTATTGCTACTCGATTGAACATATCGAAGAGGCACTCAAACGCATCGAACAATTTGTAAATAAGCTAAAAGGATAAGATTTTTATGAAATTATCTGCGCTTGCTTATGCGAAAATCAACCTTTTTTTAAAGGTTGTTGGTAAAAGAAATGACGGACTGCATGATCTGGATATGATTATGCAGTCTATTTCACTTGCTGATAAGGTTACTGTCGAGGAAACTGATATCGGTGGAATTGTGACGTTTTGCGACTGTGATATTATCGGTGATAATATTGCCGAAAGAGCAGCGCAGCAATATTTTGAATATGCGAATATGCTCATTCAGAATATTAGGATTAGTATTGATAAAAACATTCCAATTAGCGCAGGTCTCGCCGGAGGAAGTGCCAATGCCGCGGCCGTTTTATATTTGTTGAATCGCATTTATAACAAGCTGTCGGATGATGAGCTTGTTGCTTTGGCGGGGACGATTGGTGCTGACGTGCCGTTTTGTTTAATTGGCGGTACTGCAAGGGTAAAGGGCTTTGGCGACAGGATAGAAAAAAAGGATGTCACTGATAATTACCATCTCGTACTGGTTAAATCGGGTACAAAGAAATCTACGGGATATATGTATTCGCTAATTGATGAGTCGAATGAAATTACCGATGTAGATGCAGACACGCTACTTGAAAGTATGAAAAGTGGACAAGCGGATGCTTATCGGTTGATGCATAATGATTTTATGCGATTTTGGAATGATGAAAATTCGGTTGAGGTACAAAACGACCTGATTGATTTAGGTGCCGATGCCGTTTCATTAAGCGGAAGTGGTCCCACATTTTTTGGAATTTTTAATGATAATAATGCGGCAAAAGAATGCTTTTCAAATCTAAAAAATAAGTACAAGGATGTTTATTTGTGCCGTCCTGTTTCATCGGGGATTGAAATAATTGAATAAAAATATAAAAAGCGTCCAATACTTTCAACCGAAAGGATGGATGCTTTTTTGAATATTATTAAAAATACTTACTTATCAAAAATTTCGGTTGTTGTTTCGTGCGTGATAATTTTAGTCTGCTTGGTTTCGATGTCAAGATTCAATGTGAATTGTCAAAAAATACGTTCTGACGTGCTTCGATTACACGTGATTGCTAATTCGGACAGCGAGGTCGACCAGTCGTTAAAATTAAAGGTGCGCGATAGGATTTTGAGCGAAACGGGGGATTTGTTTTTAGCATCGACGAGCTATGAAGAAGCGGTCGAATTGACAGACAAAATCTTACCTCAAATAATTGACGTCGCAGAGAATGAAATTAGGTTAAATGGCTTTGATTATTCAGTTCAAGCGAAGCTTGATTACACCCATTTTGACACTCGTCATTACGACGGGTACACATTACCTGCCGGTGAATATCTTGCCCTGAATGTAACGATAGGAGAGGGCAAGGGACAGAATTGGTGGTGCGTTATGTTTCCGTCAATTTGTCTTTCTCCTTCGCTGGACCTTGACGATAAACTCAGCGACGACGAAATTGACCTCATAAAAGGATATGAAAATTACAAAATTAAATTTAAACTTGTGGAATGGTACGAAAAGGTCGCGTCAATATTTTGATAAAAACTCGGTTTCATCTATTGAAGCCGAGTTTTTTTGTATTGAATTAAGGAATTATGTGTGTTATTATCGAATTATAAATAATCCAAGGAGGGTTAATTGTGTATTCTGTATTAAGCTACATAAGCTATGCAGTCGTAGCAATTTTTGCGTGTATTATAATTGCAATAATTGTCGGATTTATAAAGGCGAGTTGTTTCGAGAAGAATCGAACAATTTTCAGAGTGATGATAGCTGTAACAGCTGTATTTGCTGTTATTGTTTCGGCTTTTGCCTTTGTAGTTACCGATAGCTTTAGCGGCTTGTTTGCCGGCTCTGTGTCAAGCAATAGGGAAAAAGCAGCTCAACTCATTGACGCGTCAATAATTTCTGCTACTGTTGATGAGCAGTATGTGAATTTAAATGAGTGCGGATTAAAAAAGGACGGTAGCACCTATTTCATTTCTTATAAATTTGGTGATGGCGAGGATGAGCATAGCTTTACTGTCGATTTGAATAAAAAGAAGGTATCGTCTGATGATTCGGTTGATACCGTGGGTAAAGCATTTTTGCATAAATCCTGTGTTTTGGAGCATATTGGTTCGCCTGATGAGTTTATGGATATATATTATGAAGGGCTTACGCAATTTGTTGGTAAATCTCCGCGAAAGTTTTTTGCCGATATTGACAATGATGGCGTGAATGAATATGTGATTTTGGTATCAGGGTATGTGGATAAACTTCTTTCAAAACTGGATGATGGTTCGAACAAACTAGTCGATTGTATCGAATCGACCGATATATGCGTTTATGCCGATTATGTTGGTGGCTCAAATAAGCTTATAGTACATTCAATGCCTATCGAGATTAATCCGACCACCGTTTCTAACGTTGTGTATGATAACGGTATGCTCAATTTTGTTTATTCGTCAAAAGGCGAAAAAATCACCTATCGCAAGGTTGTTGGCGAATCGAATTTTGCTTCTGTTGAATCGACTAGCGGACAGGATTTCTTGAGAAAAATGTGCTTCCGCTATGCAAAATATTTGGAAGATTCGGGATATACTGACGTTCATTTTGCTGTATCCGATTTTAGCGATTCGGTCGGCGAGGACGTGATATGCTGTTTCAGTGACGGAGATAAATATTTTGTAGAGGTATTGACCCTTTTAAAATCGCGTTTACATAAGCTGTTTTCAAGCAGTAGCGACGATGGAGCTACCTATGTTTTGAATAAGGACTCATTATATTATATTTACAGATATTATCAGGGCATCTCCGATTCAAATTACACCCAAACATATAATTATGAACTTATCCGTTTTGACGAGAATTATAAAAAGGTTGTAGTCGAGCAGGATAGCGCAGAAATCAAATCCTCGGAGGGCGGAGAATTATCAAGCAACTTTTTGAAAAATGTCAATAAATATTTGAATGATAGTTTTGTATGCTATGACCCGTACAATTTAACGGGATATTATATTATGTCGGATAATATCAATACGACTGTTGATGATTCGTATGATGACTATGATTATGAATCGACCTATTTGAGCATCAATAATTGCAACACCAGTAAGACGGGCATTGTTACCCTCAATGACGTAAAGTCATGGCTCAATTTCAGAAACGGCCCTTCTACAAAGAATAAGCGAATTTTGATTGATCCTAATAATAAAAAGAGTTATGTTAAACAGGTGCATAATTCAATTGTTACCGTCATTGAACCGTATAATACAGGCGATAAAAAGAACCCGATTTGGTTAAAGGTTAGAATTTCGTATAAGGGTAACGTACTGGAAGGATATTCTTCACAGCAGTTTATTGACGTTCCCGGCATAAAGCGTATTTCGGTTGGTGATAAATTCCGAGTAACCGCCGATACAAATGATACTGGACTCAGATGGAAATGTAATGATACCAGCGTAGCCACAATTAACTCTAAAACGGGAGAAATTACTGCAAAGAAATCTGGTATGGTGCTTGTAACCGTTATATCAGATTCTGGTTTAGAGGATTCATGCCTGATTAAAATTGACTGATAGGAGATGATTTGTGATGCAAGAAAATTATCAAAATAATTTAAATGTAGAATATAATAATGAATTATCTCAATCGACGGTTGTAAAGCCGCAGGTAGCTAAATACAAGTGGGCTATATTGGGAACTGTTTTAATCGCTCTCATCGTTTTGTTTTGCTATTTGATTTTGTCCTCTTATTCAGGGATTTCTTTTGCGGGATTCGGCGTTAAGACGATGGATGCGGTAATGGGTTCTGAATCTGATTTTTATTGGATTGACTATAACTCTGATGATGGTATAGTTTATAGCTGGAGATTTACGGACATTGATTCATGCGAAAGAAATGACTTGATGTCAAATTCGACCGAGTATTATAGCTATGTTGATAACGGCAGTTACTTATCTATTGATAATGATAGATTTGTGCTTTATTACGATTATAATGAGGGTGTTTATTGGTATTACAGCCCCGATTTAAAGTACAAGTGTCTGCTTTGCAAGTCGGAAACAAATGAATACGATACTGATAAAGCGTCGTGCTACAAATATCGTGCAGATACCGGAGAGGCAACCGTCAACGATGTCAAGGATAGTATTGATAATGCTGAACAGAATGAATCTACCGATGAAACCGTATTGGAAGGTGCTAACAAGGATTTAGAAGGACTGTACAATCTTTCGTCCGGCGAAGTTTTTGAGAGATATTTTAAAAATGCAATTATGGCGTATGGTTTGTTTGATGGATTTGGCTGTTTGGATTGTGAATACGATGTAACGTATGAGACAGAAATGGATGGTATTACATTGATATACAATCCCGTGAAAAAGAAACAGACTGAATATAGTTTTCTCGATTTTTCCAGTTATAAATCGTTTAAGAAAAGCTTAAATTCTATCTTT
This sequence comes from Clostridia bacterium, assembly GCA_017381515.1. Taxonomy (GTDB): domain Bacteria; phylum Bacillota; class Clostridia; order Oscillospirales; family Acutalibacteraceae; genus UMGS1976. The sequence goes on from JAFOCB010000034.1 coordinate 8,754, forward strand.
TCAACCAAAATCGTCGATAGATTATTGAGTTATAACTACTTTATTGAAGTTGACGGAAAGGTGTACGCTTATTGTCCCGGTAGAGGTTCAGATATTACCTATATTGATAGTAAATATGCAGTGACCGATGTTCAGGACGATAAAATTGAATTGACTGTTACTGCTCGTTATATCAAGGATGAGTACTTTGATACGTGGTATGACAATGGCGCTGAAATAAAAGACAATATGGTTGATGTTCGTGAGATTAAATTTGAACTGAAAAACTACGATGGTAAATGGGTATTTGACAAATTTGATCTTTGGTACTAAATAATAAAAGAAGCGGAGTGGTTAACTCCGCTTCTTTTATATCATAATTCACTTTTTTTAATCGACCAAAGTTCATTGAATACGCAGGTGTGATTCGGGGTAATAATTCTGTCCTCATGCATACTGCCGAAATACCATTGTTTAAATTTACACGAACGGTTGATTTCGTCAAGATAAGCGTTGAGCTTGTTTATCCTATCCGTTTTGCCAAGTCGAAGCAAAATCGAACTTTTTACCAATGAAGGTGGCTCGTGGCTGAGAATGACATCCACCTGATTGTCCACTTCATTAAGCGATTCCTTGCCTTCGTTCATTTCCTCCTGAGTGGGTAGCTCGTCCTTCCACCAGGTTTCGTGCTCGGTTCTCAGTTCTTTGTCGGGACTTTCACCACCGCCAAAGGTGAAGAATCGCATTCCTTCAATATTGAATATCTGACCGCGACACATGTGATACAGATTACCGTTTATGCGGTGAACTCTACCGCCACGCCAATATGTTTCGCGGTATTTATATAGCTGATCATAATTTTCGTGAGTGCCGTCCAGGAAGCAAACGTTATATTTGCGACTTCCGAGATATTCGAGGATTTTCTTTTCCTTATCATCGCCGGTCCAAATGAAACCAAAGTCGCCACAAATGATAAGTGTGTCGCCTTCCTTTAATTTTCGGATACTTTTATCATATAATCTGTTTTCGTCTCCATGCATATCACCGGTAACATAGACCAAAACCAACATCTCCCAATAAAAAATTTATAAAAAATAAGTCAAAACACTTTATTTCCTGTCGATATTTGTTATAATAGTATCTAAATAATCATACAAATAATATACTACATATTTGAGGATATTTCAATGAAAAAGTCTATACTTTCTTTTTTAATAATTTTGAGTGTATTTTGTTCGGTATTTTCTTTATCGGTTTCGGCCTATGCTCCGTCTAATTTTACCGTAAATGCTGAATATTGTATGCTTTCTAATATGGACACGGGCGAGATACTTTATTCAAAAAATGCCGACGAAAAGCTTTATCCTGCGTCGATTACCAAGCTGATGACGGCTCTCGTTGTATGCGAAAATGTCGATGACCTCAATCAAACTGTCACGATTGACGGAGATTTGCTTGAATCTTTGCTCGGCACCGACTCGTCACTCAGCTATATCGTCAAGGATGAGGTGCTTTCTATCGACCAGCTGCTTCACTATTTGCTTATCACGTCGGGGAATGATACGGCCCTTGTTTTAGCCAAATATGTTGGAGGTACTGTGGACAGATTTATCGAAATGATGAACGAAACCGCGGCAAAGCTCGGTATGAATTCAACCAGATTTGATAATCCCCACGGACTACCCGACGATAATCATTACACTACCGTCAATGATATACATAAGCTTGCTACTGCCGCTTTTGGCGTTGAGAAGATAAAAACGATTTGCAGCTATTCGCGTTATCAAATGCCTGCAACCAACTTGCATGGCGAGAGAACACTTTCTACAACTAATTTTTTGATTGATAAGACGACTACTTATTTTTACAAATACTGCACAGGCGGCAAAACCGGTTATACCGAAAGTGCTGGTCGTTGCATCGTTTCGACCGCTGAAAAAGAGGGAATGCATTATCTTTCGATTGTTATGAATGCTGACCCTAAATATACCGATGCTAACGGCAATCGCAAAAGAATCGAATTTACCGACACAGCTAGACTGTTTGAGTGGGCGTTTAACAATTTTAGTTACAAAACTGTGATTGATAAGAATGAATATCTCGGTGATATTGACGTCGGACTTTCGTGGGAGGATAGCAATATTCAGCTTTTTGCAGGCGAGAGTTTGACCGCTCTGTTACCAAATGAAGCTAATAAAAACTCAATTGAGGTTGATTTAAAATTCATCGAGGGCAAAAAGGTTGATGCCCCTATTGAAAAGGGCGAAACCATTGCTATTGCAAACGTTTATTATGCGAATGAACCAATTGGTACCATTGAGCTTTGCGCCGCAAAAAAGGTTAAACGAAGCACCCTTAAATATCTATGGATGCTTTTTGTCGGCTCGTTTGACACCATTTGGTTTAAGCTGATATTTGTCGTTTTGGGAGTGACGTTGCTTCTTTATTGGATTATTTGCGTTGTTCAAATCAATTCAATTAACCGAAAGAGAAGAAATATACGTCGCCATAGATAAAAAAATTGTGATGTATGTAGTATTTCTTATTGCATTAAATGCTAAAATATAGTATGATATATACAGAAATAAATATTTGGAGGCAAATTTACCAATGTCTATTAGATTTAGTGAAAAGTTTGCTTCATCCTTTATCTCAAAGGATGAGTTCAAAGGCATCGAACCTATCGTAAAGGCAGCTCATGAGGTTTTGACCGACCGCAACGGACTCGGAAACGATTTTCTTGGTTGGCTCGACCTTCCCGTTGATTATGATAAGGATGAATTTGAACGCGTTAAAAAGGCAGCTAAAAAGATTATTTCCGATAGCGATATTCTCATCGTAATCGGTATCGGCGGTTCATATCTCGGCGCTCGTGCAGCCATCGAGTTTTTGAGATCGCCGCTTTACAATAGTATCAAAAAGGATACTCCCGACATCTTCTTTGCAGGAAATAGTATTAGCGGCTCACAGCTTTCAGACCTACTCAATATCTGCGAAGGAAAGAGAGTTTCGGTTAACGTAATTTCAAAATCGGGCACAACCACTGAGCCGGCTATCGCATTCCGCGTATTCCGCAAGTGGCTCGAAGAAAATTACGGTGTAGAAGAAGCACGCAAGCGTATTTACTGCACAACTGATAAGGCACGCGGCACATTAAAGCAACTCGCTGATGAAGAAGGATATGAATGCTTTGTTATTCCTGATGATGTAGGCGGACGTTTCTCGGTATTGACACCGGTTGGAATTTTACCGATTGCCGTTTCGGGTGCTGATATTGATATGCTTATGAAGGGTGCTGCCGACGCCAGAGAAGCGTATGCAGTATGCGATATTGAAAAGAACGATTGCTACAAATACGCAGCACTCAGAAACATTATGTATAACAAGGGTAAGTCAATGGAACTTCTCGTTAGCTACGAGCCGAGATTTACCTTAATGTCAGAGTGGTACAAGCAGCTCTTTGGTGAAAGCGAAGGCAAGGATAACAAGGGCATTTTCCCGGGCGCAGTTACCTTCTCAACCGACCTTCATTCACTTGGCCAGTTTATTCAAGAGGGTTCGCGCATCATGTTCGAAACGGTTGTTAAAATCGGCGAGCAGGAGAGCGACGTTGTAATTGAAAAGGCAGAGAATGACGGCGATGGACTCAACTTCCTCGCTGGTAAGACAATGTCATTTGTTAACGAAAAGGCATTTGAAGGTACCGTTCTCGCTCATACCGACGGCGGCGTTCCTAACTTTGTTATCGAAATGGACAAGGCCGACGAATACGACCTCGGATACCTCATTTACTTCTTTGAAAAAGCTTGTGCAATTTCGGGCTATATGCTTGGCGTAAATCCCTTTAACCAGCCCGGCGTTGAAAGCTATAAGAAGAACATGTTTGCATTACTTGGTAAACCGGGTTACGAAAATGAAAAGGCAGCTCTCGAAGCGCGTCTTTCAAAATAAAATTTATCAATAACCGCTTATGCGGATTACATAAGGAGTGACCATCATGATTTCATTGATTATCGGAAACAAAGGTTCAGGCAAGACAAAGAGACTCGTTGACCTCGTAAACAAAGCAGTTGACGCATCAAAGGGTAATGTTGTTTGCATTGAGAAAGGTTTAAAGCTTACTTATGACTTGACTCATAAAGCTCGTTTGGTCGATGCTGATGAGTACAATGTTTCCGGATTTGATACTCTCTACGGCTTTATTACCGGTATGTGCGCTGGGAACTACGACCTTACCGAAATTTTTGTTGACGCTACACTTAGAATTGGTAGCCGTGATTACGAAGAACTTGCTGACTTTATGGCAAAATTAAATGAATTTTGCAAAAAGGTTAAGGTTGAATTCGTATTCACAATTTCTTGCGATGAATCCGACCTCCCGGCAAGAATTTTTGACTACGCTGCAAAGATCTAAGTAGTAAAAAACAAAATATTATGAATTACGGGTTTTGCAGCTGGAATTTAAGCCGCAGAGCCCGAAATTTTGTCGAAAATTATTGATTATAATGCTTGACAAATGTGATTATGGATAATATAATATTATCTGTTATAATTTGAGGTGAACTTATGATTATCGAACTTGGTAATATTTTTGTTGCAGATGGCTCGATTATCGAGTTAAACCTCGACTTTAACTTCGACGATGTTGAGTATTACGGAATTTATCCTTTTAACGAAAAGGTCGTTTTAAAGGGGGAGATTTCTAATCACGCCGGTCTTGTCACACTGAACGGAAATGTACGATGCAATTATACAGCTCCTTGTGACAGATGCGGTGAAATTTGCTCGGAAATGATTGATTTTGACATCAACTACACACTAGTTCAAAAGCTTGAAAACGATGATGAAAAAGACGGTTTTATCATTGTATCCGAGAAAAAGATTGACATTGACGAGGTTGTTTTGGCTGATTTGATTTTAAACGTGCCGATGAAGCATCTTTGCGATGGTGATTGCAAGGGACTTTGTGCCGGCTGCGGAAAGAATCTTAATCACGCCGATTGCG
>JAFOCB010000035.1 GCA_017381515.1 Clostridia bacterium
CAACAAGTTTTTGGCATTCTTCTCTCGGAAACAGCTTCACGGTATCCTCGGTCGCTTTATTGGAGCCAAGCAAGCCGTAGCGGGCATTATATCCGCTTCCGTCGATGGATTCGGTCATAATTTCATCCAAGCCGCAAACCTTTTCAGCACCTGCAGCCTCTAATAAACGCTTCGTGCGAGCTCTACTATGAATATCACAATGGAGAACGTTCTTTGTGTAATTTAATATTGCACGGCAGTCGTTTGCAAAGATAACCTCTACTTCTGCACCGGACTCGCGAATCAGATTGGAATAATATTCTACGTAATCAACGCCCGTGAAGGTATGCTTAGGATATCCAAATAAGGTTCTCCACTCTTTTTCGGTCAACACATCAGTATAGGGGTTTATGCCTTTTTCGTCGAGCAGATCGATATCAACGAGATGATTACCAACCTCATCGGACGGGTAGCTCAGCATCAGCACTACCTTTTTACAGCCCTTGGCAATGCCGCGCAGGCATATGGCAAAGCGGTTACGGCTGAGGATCGGAAAGACCACTCCAACGGTTTCTCCGCCAAGCTTGTTTTTCACGTCCTTTGCTATATTGTCCACGCTTGCATAATTTCCTTGTGCTCTTGCAACGATTGCCTCGGTCATACAAACCACGTCACGATCTCTCGGAACAAGTCCTTCTTCATTCATTGCATCAACTATAGAGCCCGTTACGATTTGTGTAAGGTCATCGCCCTGACGAATGATCGGCGCGCGAAGACCGATCGATACCGTTCCATACACTCTACTCATATTTTTTCCTCCGCATATTGTAAATTTTTCTTTCAACTCTTGACTTCTTCTGATAATACTATTATAATACAAATACAATCATAAGTAAAGCAGATAATTCTTACAATAGTTATAAGGTGGACTTATATGAAAACCAAATTAGATTATTACCGTGTATTTTACGAAACAGCCAGATTTAACTCCTTCTCCACAGCGGCTCAGCACTTATATATTTCTCAGTCTGCTATTTCTCAATGTATACAGCAGCTTGAAAGCGACCTGAAAGTACAGCTTTTCATCAGAACCAAACGAGGAATATCTCTTACAAACGAAGGAAAAATTCTTTATTTGAAGGTCGAAAATGCCATCAACTCCATTGAACAAGGCGAAAGTCAGCTTGAAAGACTGCGACATCTTGAATCGGGAGAGCTTCGAATTGCAGCAGGCGATACGATCACAACGCACTTTCTTTTGAAGTATCTTGAGGATTTCCATGCTACGTATCCCGATATCAGAATTGAAATGGCAAACTCCTATTCTTCCCAAATGCTCACGCTCGTAAAGGAAGGAAAGGCGGATCTCGCCTTTGTTAATATGCCGATGGAGGACGAGGAGCTTACCTTTGAGGAATGCCTTGAAATCAACGACGTTTTCGTTTGCGGTCCGGATTTTGAGAATAAAGAATCCTATTCTTGGGAAGAGGTGGCAAAGCTCCCCTTGATTTTAATTGAGAAGAATGCTTCATCACGCCATTTTCTTGAAAACAACTTCAAGGAAAGAGGCATAACCTTAGAACCGCAGATCGAGGTTGCAGTACACGACTTATTGATCCGCTTTGCTTCCATTCACCTCGGAATCTCTTGCGTAATCGAGCAATTTTCAAAAGAAGAGCTTGAAAAAGGAATCATTAAGAAGATCCCGCTTGATCCTCCACTTCCCGCGAGAAGTATCGCCTGTGCCTGCCTAAAAAATGCTCCTCTGTCCTATGCCGCAAAAGCATTTTTGGAGCTGATTATGTGATGGAGCATTTTAGGTAAATTATCAAAAAAACGATATGTACTTGTTTCAATGAAACGAAGGCGTATCATAAAATTGTGAATAAATCAAGGTGTTTCAAGGGATTTGTCGAGGGATG
>JAFOCB010000036.1 GCA_017381515.1 Clostridia bacterium
AGTATGTCAGTCCGTCTGTCCATACGGGCAGGTATTTTCTTTTTTTCATTTTTCTCACCTCTTAATTGTACTATATCACACTCGCTGTACCATGAATAGGTCTATATGCAAAGAAAATCCGCCCAAATTTCTTTGGACGGACTTTTTATATCAAATTCTATGCAAACACTTGCAAAAACCCAGCTTATTTATACTGAATATCCGTGCCGATGAAGCCAACGTGTTTGAAATCGTCGGGGTTGGTGCGGACAATGTAGTCGATGTAGGAGTCAACCAACTTTGCCGTATAAATGTAACCCATCGGGTTCATGTGACCGTGGAGGAAATACTTTGCCTTAAACGCATCGTCATAAACAGGACCGTACTTGTAAAGGTCGATTACGTACGAATTGTCGAAATGCTCGGCCAAAGCATACAAAGCATCGATCATGCCCTCAAATTTATCTATATTTGGATGGTTACCTTCATTGGGGAAGGTGACAAAGAAGAACTTTGCATCGGGGCTGATTTCTTTATACCTTCTGATAATTTCGGCATAGTAGCTGATAAAGGGGCTGGAATCGGTTATTTCGGCGGTGATGTCGTCCTTTGTACCGATTGGCATATTCTGACCGAGAAGGTCGTTTACGCCCAGAGCGATAACGTATGCCTGACACGCCTTGTCCTCGTCCCAGAAACCCTTTTCGTTAGCGAAGCTATTGATATACCATTTTGCCGTCATTCCGCCCTTTGAGAAATTGTAAGCGGTGAGTCCGTTCTTTCTGGCGATGTACTGGCCCCACGAATATTCATACATATCGTGATAGCCACGGCTTCCGTTGGCTGCAACCGTTTCGAATTCGCCCGACGAAAGACTATCACCGATGAAGGCGATTCGTCTGAAAATCGAGGTGTTGCTATATTCACCTACAAAGCTATCTAACGGCTTTTCATCGGCTTTGACCTCTTCTACCTTGGCGGAGTAATCAGAAATCAGCAGCTCAAACTGTTCTTTATCAAAAATATAGTCGCCGTCGGTATTCACTCCGTCGCGGTGGAAACGCTGTGCTTCCCGGTTGATTAAATCAAAATCGCCGTTATTATACTCGATTCGGATAACTTCGTTGTCCTTTTCGATTTTCTTTGCTTTATCCTCGTCGGAGGTGTGCGTGATACTGTTTAAACGGGAAACAAACTTTTCGATTTCGTCGATGTTAGATTTAACGGTGTATTCGTATGAGTATTTTCCCTGAATAAAGTTGTCCAGAACGACAATCTGAACCTTTGCCACGTCATCGGCATTGCAAACGTATTGCTTATCCTCGCCACCACACGAGCAGCAGGAAAATACCAATGCGAAAAGCAGAGCAACGCATATAATTTTTTTCATTATTGTTTTCACACCTTTAATAGTATTATTTTTTTATCATTGTACCATATTTTTCATTGGTTTCAACCAATCCAAAGCAAATTTACAATTTTTTAATTTATAATCGTGCCCAAAGTGCGAAAAAAATCCGCCCAAATTCTTTTGGACGGATTTTTGAATTCTTATAATAACGAGTAAATTATTTATATTTTATACCCGAGCCGATGAAGCCAACTTCCTTAAAATCGTCGGGATTGGTGCGTATAATATAGTCGATGTACGAATCAATCAAATTCGCGGTAAAAATATAACCCATCGGGTTCATGTGACCGTGAAGGAAATACTTTTCTCTAAAAGCGTCGTCGTACACGGGACCATATTTATAAAGGTCGATTACGTAGGAATTGTCAAAGTGGTCGGCGAGAGCGTAAAGCGCCTTTACCATACCCTCGGTTATTTCCTTGTTGGTTCGTTCACCTTCGTTCGGGAAGGTGACAAAGAAAAATTTTGCATCGGGGCTGATTTCCTTATATCGTCTGATGATTTCGGCATAGTAGCTGATATAGGGGCTCTCTCTTTTCAGGTCGGTGATGGTGATATCCTTTGCTTCGCCTATCGGCATATTCTGATAGGGGAGGTCGTTTGCGCCTAATGCGATAACATACGCCTGACACGCCTTTTTCTTGTCCCAAAAGCCGTTTTCGTCTGCGTAGCAGTTAACGTACCATCTGGTGGTCATTCCGCCCTTTGAAAAGTTGTAAGCGGTGAGTCCGTTCTTTCTGGCGATGTACTGACCCCACGAATACTCGAACATATCGTGATAGCCGTGGCTACCGTCGTCATTTACCGTTTCAAACTCGCCCGACGAAAGACTGTCGCCGATGAATCCGATTCGTCTGAAAATTGCGGTGTTGCTGTAAGCACCGACTAAATTGTCCAAAGGTTTTTCGTTTATCATAGTTAATTTCTCCCTAACTTTCAGTTTGCATTATTATACTTTATTTTGGTGTCTCTTTCAATAAATTTGCGCAATAATTTAAACGATTTTTATATTTTGCGAGGTAAATCAGTTATTTTAATTCATTTTATTCAATTCGCTCTGTACAAATTGATTTGGGGACCTGCCACAGAATTTTTTAAATGTTTTGCTAAAATGATAAATGTCCGAAAATCCGAGTTTTTCGGCGATTTCTCCTATGGTAAAATGCTGGTCGGACAGAAGCAGTTGCTTTGCTTTTTCGATGCGATGCTTTTGGCGAAAATGAATGGGGCTTTCACCGCTGTATTCCTGAAAAAGTCGGCGAAAATAGCATTCGCTTACACCACATTCCTTGGCAATTTCGGATATTGACAGGTCGCTGTCGAATTCTAATAAATCAATGCCCTTGCGAATGCACGAAAACTTTTTACGCGTGGTACGACTTTTTTGTTTTTGACAAATAGTTGCAAGCATTTGATAAATAATTGAGGTTACTTCGGGAATACAAACGAGGTTTTTTTGAAATTCGTCGGCTAATAAATCCAGGTTTGCGGCGAGTGCGGCGTCAACCTCTTTGATACAAATTGTAGGTGTCAATGTGGGCGCAATTTCTTCGCCAGATAAATCGGTCATCTGAAAGTGAACTACAACGGTATCTTCTCTGTCATGTTTTGTATCGTGAAACTCAACCGTATATTCCAGCCCTTTTGCCATATATGTCATTTGGTTTTGTGCTATTTTCAGTACCATGCCGTCCTTTGACGTGATGGTGCCGGAGCAGTTTTTAAACCATAGTAGCGTGTGTGAAATCTTTGGCTTGCCTAAAGCGGAATAGTAATTGCCCCTCGATGCCCAGTACTGATATTGAGCGATGGGTTGGGAAATGTAAAATTCGGTATTATATAGCTTTTCAAAAGAGATTATTTTCATAAAAACCGCCCTTTTAAAAGGATATTTATATACATTATAGCACATAAATTTGAAAATTGTATCGTTTTTTACAAAAAATTCTCGGTTTTTACATTTTAAACAAATTTAGCGTGTGATATAGTAAAGGTGTAAATATAAAAATGGAGGACAAATCTATGCTCGATTATAAAGTGAAAATCGGACTTGTTCCAATGCGTCGCAATACAACTGACAGACCGAAGGGTACCTTTTTGACCTGGCATTCGGCAGAAGAGAGAGGTAAAAAATTCGTAAAATACATCGAGGAAAAATTCACAACCGAAAAAATTTCGTTTGTAAATTCAAAAGGGCTTGGGCATAATGACCTTATTTTTGACGATGCCTCTGCCGCCGATATTATAAAGCGCTTTAAGGACAACGACGTAGATGCCGTGTTTATTATAAATTGCAACTTCGGTAACGAGGAGGTTGCCGCCGACATAGCAAAGGCGATTGGTAAACCGGTACTTATTTGGGCACCGCTTGATGACGAGTATTACGTTGATGGTATGCGTCCTACCGATTCACAGTGCGGACTTTTTGCCGTTGCACGTCAAATGCAGCGCTATAACATTCCTTTTTCGCACCTGCCCTGCTGCCGAGTTGATAGCCCCGAGTTTAGAAGGGAATTTTACGTATTTTCCCACGTTACTTGCATGGTCAAAAACTTTAAGGGCTTGCGTGTAGGTCAGGTCGGTATTCGACCGGCACCCTTCTATTCGGTAATCTGGAACGAAGGGGAACTGATGGAGAAGTTTGGGATAAAGATTATCCCCATCAACCTCGCAATGATCGAACAGAGAATGAAAACTGCCGCAGTCGACTATGCCGACGAAATTACCGAATACGAGCGTTATTTCATGACACACTTTGAGCTTGACGATTTGACGCCAAAGTATATCAGACCGATGGCTACCTTGACGGCAATGTATAAGCACCTGTTTGAGGAATTCAAGCTTGATGTTATTTCTGCGGAATGCTGGACGGCAACTCCCATGATGTTCGATGGATTGGCACCCTGTTCGGTTTACGGACTGCTCAACGAAATGGGATATATGATTGCCTGCGAAAGTGATATTCACGCCGCTTTGACCATGACTTTGCTCAAATGCGCTACGTTAGGTGCCGGAAAGCCGCTTTTCGGCGAATTTACCGTTCGTCATCCCGAAAATAACAATGCCGAACTTTTATGGCATTGTGGACCCTTCCCGGTAAGCAGCAAGGCACCCGGAACAACAGCGCGTTTGGTTAATCAGCGCTCGTGGTTCAGAGCAAAGGACGATACCTACACCGTTGCTCGAATTGACCAGGAGCACGGCGATTATATGGTTTTACCCCTCGTTTGCAAAACTACCGAAGGACCTCAAACCCACGGTACATATCTTTGGGCCGAGTTTGATGATTTGCAGGCGGTAGAGGACAGATTGCTCGAGGGTCCGTACATCCACCACTTTGTCGAAATTCAGGGCAATCGTATAAAAGAGTTTAAGGAATTTTGCAAATACTTCCCCAACCTCAGAGTTGACGAAAGCATAAAATAATCACGCACTTAATTGAAGGAGATATATAGAAATGCAGTACCAAATGAATGAATTTTTGTTCGCTATGATTTTGACCGAGCTTGAGGACGCGGTTGGTAAAGAAAACTGTTCAACCCGAGCTATTGATAAGGTTACACATAGCGTTGACTATTATTGGCTTTCGCGTATGTGGGCCGATCGTGGTTGCCGTATGCCCGAGGCGGACATCGTTGTCTGTCCCGAAAATGCACAGGAAGTTTCGAAGGTGTTAAAAATCGCCAATTATTACAAGCTTCCGGTTACCACCTGGGGTGCAGGTGGCGGTACACAGGGCGGAGCTATTCCTGTTGCCGGAGGTATCATCCTCGATACAAAGAGAATGAACAAAATTTACGAAGTTAATACCGAGGGTATGTATATTGAATGTGGCACAGGAGCCATCTATAAGCATATCGAATATGCCGCAAATGAGGTCGGAAAGGCAACAATGCACTATCCTTCTTCGCTTACCTGTTCGACTGTTGGCGGCTTTTTGGCGCATCGCGGAATCGGTGTCGTCTCGACCAAGTATGGCAAAATTGATGATATGGTGCTTAAAATGGAGGTCGTTCTGCCTAACGGTGATATTATCGAAACCAGCGCTGCACCCAAACACGCCGCAGGACCCGACCTTAACCAGATATTTATCGGCTCCGAGGGTACCCTCGGCGTAATTACAAAGGCGCAGATTCGTATTTTCGACCAGCCGGAAGAAAGACGTTTCCGTGGCTTCTTGTTCCAGGATATGCACGGCGCATTCCAGGCATCTCGTGAGCTTTTGCAGAAGTTCAAGCCCTCGGTTATGCGTCTTTATGACGAAGCCGAAACCGCTTCACTTATCAAGAAAATCGTTGGCGTTGAGCGCAAGGGCGCATTTATGAACATCGCTTACGAGGGTGTAAAGGAAATGGTCGAGGTTGAGGAAAAAATCCTTCTCGAAACCTTTGCAAAGTATGGCGCCGAGGATTTAGGCAGCGAATACGGTGAAAAATGGTGGAAGGAAAAGATTACCTTCTTCTATCCCGGTCACATGATGGACATTCCGCAGATGTTCGGTACAATGGATACCATCGCTCCTTACGGAAAGATTGAAGAAATTTACTGGGCAATGAAGGAAGCCATCGAAACCAATTTCCCGCAGGCAAAGTTTATTGCGCATTTCTCTCATTGGTACGAGTGGGGTTCAATGATTTACGACCGCTTTATCGTTGAGGGCAAGGACGTTCCCGAGGATCCGGTCGAGGCATTGCGTTTGCATCAGGCAATTTGGACCTGCGGTGTCAGAGCGGCTCTTGCTCACGGTGGCGTTGTAAACGACCACCACGGCGTAGGAATCAAGCTCGGACGCTTGATGAAGGAGCAGTACGGCCCCGCAATGCAGGTATTCGAAGGACTCAAAAAGTCGCTTGACCCCAACGGAATTATGAATCCGTTTAAACTGGGACTTTAATCTAACGGGAGGAAAATAGCTATGATAATGTCAGAAAAATGTAAACAGCACGTTGATTCCTGCCGTTTTTGTTGGATGTGTCATCACATTTGCCCCATCGGTAACGCTACCGGTCAGGAAAGAAATACCGCCAGAGCCAGAGCGCTCGGCATCTCGCTTGTAAATCGTGGAGCCATTGAATTGGCGGAAATTATGGATAATATCTACGAGTGCTGCACTTGTGGAGCTTGTGTTCGCGACTGTATTACCGGTTGGGACCCCGTAATGTTCACAAAGGAAGCTCGTTTGCAGGCGGCATTGGAGGGAGTAACCCCCGATTATATCAATGCTTTGATTGATAACTGTCTCGAAACCGGCAACGCCTATGGAAAAACTGCCACCTGCGACACTCTCACCGCAGCTATAAAGGCACACGCTGATAAAAAGGATACACTTCTTTTGCTCGGTGTGGATGCAAAGTTTATGGCTTGCAAGCAGGCGGTTAAAGCAATCAAGGTGCTTGACAAAGCCGCAGTTGAATTCACAGTTTTAGATAACGAACCTGCTAGTGGCGCACAGCTCGATTTCCTTATCGGTGCCGCTGACGAAACAAAGCAGCAGATGACCGCCTGCGCAAAGGTGCTCGGCGAGTACAAAAAGGTCGTCGTTTATGACCCGACCGACGCAAAGGCAATCAAGCAGCTTTATAAAGAGTATGGTATCGAGGTTGATGCCGAGGTTGTTACATACACCTCCTTTGTTGCAGGTCTATTAAAGGACGGCAAATTAGAGCCGACAAACAGCGGCGAATCGGTTGTTTTCCAGGATCCGTATCAGCTTTCACGCGACCTCGAAGAAACCGAAGAAGCACGTGAAATTGTTATGTCTTATGCAGTTCTCGGCGAAATGCTTTTAAACCGTGCCGAGACTGTTTGGGCAGGAAATATCCTTATGGCGCAGTACATTCCCGACATTGTAAAGAAGGTTGCCGAGCGCAGAATTTTCAACGCGACCTCAATCGGCGCCGATACCATCGTTACCGCTTGTGTTGGCGAATACGTTTCGCTGAATGCCGTAGAGCAGGATAAGGTAAAGATTATTTCTATCGAAGATTTGATTTTAGGTGAGTAATAATGCTAGTAAACTTAAAACACGTGCTTGATTTGGCGGAAAAGGGTAATTTCTGTATCCCCGCATTTAACGTTTATAATATGGAAAGCGTAATGGGCGTTATTAAAGCCGCCGAGGAAACAAAAGCTCCTATTATAATGCAGGTTTACCCCCGACTGATGAAGGAAGAAACGGGATATTACCTTTCTCCCATCATTCTCGCCGCTGCTAAAAAAGCATCTGTACCCATTTGTTTTCACCTCGACCACGGCCCGAGTGAGCTCGAAACCACTCGTTCAATCCGTTACGGAGCGACAGGAATTATGCTGGATGGCTCGACTCTGCCGTTTGAGGAAAACATCGCATTGACCAAGTGTGTGGTCGAAACCTGCGAGTACGTTGACGTTCAGGTCGAGGGTGAACTCGGTCACGTAGGTACAACGGCCGATAAGAATATGGACGAATTTACTACTCCCGAGGACGCAAAGCGATTTGTAGAGGAGACGGGCGTAGCTTGTCTGGCGGTTGCAGTTGGTACCGCTCACGGCAAGTATTCAAAACCGCCAAAGCTCGACATTGAGCGCATCGAGGCGATTCGCACTGCTACCAATAATACTGCACTCGTTTTGCACGGCGGCTCGGGTGTCCCTGACGAAGAAATTAAAAAGGCGGTAAAGGCAGGTATTCGCAAAATGAATTTTGCTACCGATATTTGCTACACCTTCCTTGATAGCTGCCACGAGGAGCTTCACAACCCCAACAGGGCAGTTGCTATTGATAATTTTATGAAAAATCCCATCCAGGCGGTTAAGGAATTCTGTATTTCCAGAATCAAGCTTGTCGGTGCGGACGGAAAGGCGTAATCTATGGTAAAAATAGTAGGAATAGGAGCAAACGTTTTTGACACTCTCTATAATATCCCTACATACCCGACCGAAGATACAAAAATGAGAGCCACCTCCTGCAAAACGGCGGGTGGCGGACCGGTTGCAACCGGTCTGGTTGCGGCGCAAAAGTTGGGTGAGGACACCGCATATATCGGTGTTTTATCCGATGATAACGGCGGTCGGTTTTTAAAAAGCGACTTTGAAAAGTACGGGGTTAAAACCGACCTAATCGAGGTCAAATCAGGGTACCGCTCCTTTTCGTCGGTGCTGTGGCTATGTGCCGATACGGCTAGTCGCACCTGCGTTTTTGACAAGGGGGATTTGCCGCCACTCGTTTTAACCGACCAGCAAAGAAAGGCGATTCGCGATGCCGAAATTCTGATGGTTGACGGAAACGAAATGGACGCCGCCGTGGAGGCAGCC
This sequence comes from Clostridia bacterium, assembly GCA_017381515.1. Lineage (GTDB taxonomy): Bacteria > Bacillota > Clostridia > Oscillospirales > Acutalibacteraceae > UMGS1976. Next base: position 8,684 of record JAFOCB010000036.1, read on the forward strand.
AAAATTGCTCGCGATAGCGGGACAAAGGTGCTTTACGATTGCGGCGGATTGTACGAAGGAGTCGAGCGGTTACTGGCTCTGACCGATATAATGATTCCGTCGGAGGAATTTGCGCTCGGTCACACCGGCTGCGCTACGGCAGAGGAAGCGGCAAAAAAGATGTACGACCTCTATTCACCCGAAATTGTCGTAATCACCCAGGGTAAGCGCGGCGGCATAATTTACGATGGAGAAAAGGTCACCGAATATCCCATTTATCCGGCAGATGTCGTTGACTCAAACGGTTCGGGTGACGTATTTCACGGAGCGTTTGCGGCAGCGGTTGTAAAGGGTTTTGACTACCTTAAATGTTGTCATTTTTCGAGCGCGGTATCGGCTATCAAATGCACCGGTATCGGCGCCAGAGAAAGTGTACCCAATTTTGAAAGTGTAAAGAATTACTTAAAGGAGAACGGCTATGAACTTTAAGAAAGCATATAAATCGGCAAGTGGATATACACCCATTTGTAAAATAGGCGAATGCAGTCTCAAAAAGCTTGAGTTTGGAATTATCGAACTCGAGCCGGGAAGAAAGTGGCTTTTCGACACCGAGGACAAGGAATATGCCTTTATAATGCTCGAGGGCTACTGTAATTTAGAGGTTGACGGCGAGGTTTATAAAAATATTGGTAACAGACAGACCGTTTTTGAGAACCGAAAGGCCGAAAGTTTCTATATGCCAAGGGAACAGAAACTTGCAATAGAAGCCGTGACAAAAATTAAAATTGCCGTTTGCGGTACTCCCGTTGGTGAAAAAACACAGCATCAGGTATTCCGCGAATCGCACGTTAAGTTAAAGGTGCTGGGCGAAGTACCTTATCAGCGTGAAACCAGCTTTATCATTGACGGCGATTCCAATGCAAAGGTGCTTACAATAGGCGAATGCTATTGCACAGAGGGCAACTGGGCGGGATTTCCTCCTCACAAGCACGACGTGAATAATATGCCTCACGAATGTATCGCGGAGGAGATTTATTACTTCCTCTTTGACCCCAAGCAGGGCTTTGCCGTACAGTGTCTTTATACCGACGATGGCTTGATTGACGAAGCGTACAGGGTGAAAAATGACGAGCTTGTCGAGTTTCCGAGGGGCTATCATACCACCGTTTCCACACCCGGATACCAGACGTATTTTCTGTGGATTATGGCGGGAGATTATCAGGGCTTTAACCGAAGCTCCGACCCCGACCACGCGTGGATTGAAAATAGATAATGCTTTTGATACAATAGAGATATGCGATGTAGCATATCTCTATTGTGGCATTTAGAAAAAGGAAGAAATGTGAAATGAAATATCTGTTAGGTATAGATTTCGGTGGCGGAGCGTCAAAGGCAACGCTGATAAGCACCGCCGGTACAATTATCGCCGAAAATACGGTTGAATATCCTACCCTTTATCCCGAAATCGGCGCTTGTGAACAGGCACCGCAGGATTGGATAGCCGCCCTTTGCGAGAATAGCAAGGCGCTACTTTCCAAAAGTGGCATTGATGCAGGGGATATTTTAGCGGTGGCTCTCGATTCGGCAACCCACACCTTTTTGGTTTGTGACGGCGAGTATAAGCCGCTTCGCAACGCTATCCATTGGACAGACACCCGCTCAAAGGAGCAGGCGGATAAGCTAAATCGAGAATTCGGGGACGAAATTTTTGCAAAAACCTTTCACAAGCCGGGTACAATTTGGACGTTGCCTCAAATTATTTGGTTGAGCGAAAACGAACCCGAAACCTTTGCAAAAATTAAATATATCTTCTTTGAAAAGGACTATATCCGCTACTTTTTGACCGATGTTTTCTGTACCGATTATATCGAGGCGGAGGGCAGTATGCTCTTCGATTGCAACACAATGCAATGGGATAAAAAACTTTGCGATTTGGCAGGGGTTACTGCCGATATGCTTCCTCCCGTTGTAAAGCCGACCAATATTATCGGAAAGGTGACTTCATCAGCGGCAAAGGCGACAGGACTGAGTGAAGGCACTCCCGTTATATGCGGTACGACCGATACGGTTATGGAGGTATTTGCTTCGGGTGCCGTTAAAAAGGGCGACCTTACCGTAAAACTTGCCACCGCAGGACGAATCTGCGCTATTACCGAAACACCGCACCCCGACACTCATTTGGTGAATTATTCGCATATTGCCGAGGGTCTGTGGTATCCCGGCACCGCGACAAAGTCGTGCGCAGCTTCGTATCGTTGGTACAGAGATACCTTTGGCGGCGATTACAAGGAACTTGATGCAGCGGCATCAGAGGTGGCAATCGGCTGCGACGGACTTATTTTTCACCCGTATTTGAATGGGGAATTGACCCCTTATGCCGATCCGATGCTTTGCGGCAGTTTTACTGGTATTCGCGCTACGCATACAAAGGCGCATTTCACACGAGCCGTTTTGGAGGGAGTGACCTATTCGCTCCTCGACAGCAAGCTTTATCTTGATTCGCTTAATATTCCTTTCAATACCGAAGCTACGGTTATCGGTGGCGGAGCAAAGGGCAAGCTATGGCGTCAAATGGTATCCGATGCGCTTGGCATTACGCTTAAAACTACCGAAAGCTCGGATTCTTCTTTTGGCTCGGCAATGCTTGCGGGAATTGCGGTAGGCGTGTTTAAGGATGCTGCTGATGCGGTCGAAAAATGCGTCAAGCAGTCGGAAATCACCTATCCAAATAACGAAAATACACCCAAATACCGTAAGGTGTTTGAAACCTATAAAAAAATACACGATGCATTAGCACCGATATATAACGAGAGATAGTATGAGGATATTAGTTTGTATTCGTCAAGGGCTTGACGGCGAAATTAACCCATTTGATGCCTGCGCTTATGAGGAGGCGTTGAGGGTAAAGGACGCAGAGGTTGTAATAATCAGCATGGGCCCGTTGTCGGTAAAGGATTTTCTCTTGCGACTTACCCGACTTGGCACAAAAAGAGCGATTTTGCTTTCGGATAGGGCATTTTCGGGGGCAGATACCCTTGCCACCGCATACACCTTGTCGCTAGCGGTCAAAAGATTAGCACCCGACTATGTTTTTTGCGGACGTCAAACCTTGGTCGGTGATACCGCTCAAACGGGAGCTATGCTTTCGGTTTATGCCGAAATGGGACTGGTCACCAACGTAATGAGCGTATGCTCGATAAATGAAGTCCAAATAACCTGCAAAACGAGGGACATGGGCGAAATCAGTGCGCCTTCACCCGCGCTTATTACGGTCGAGCGTATAAATAGCTTGCGTTTGCCTTCCATTCGCTCCAAAATGGGCGAGGTTGAGATTTGGTCGGCCAATGATATAGAAGCCGATGTAAGCCGATGCGGTCTGGCAGGTTCACCCACGCGCGTACTAGAAACCAAGGAAAACTCGTCAGGTAGGCGCAGATGCACCTATATCGACCCGTCAGAATTGTCAGGTGTTATTTTCGATGCCGTTAATAAACTGGCTCAGGAAACACTGCAAACTACCCCTAGCGAAAAGAAGTTAAAAAAGGTCATTTCCATCGGCGAAGCACCCTTCGAATATGCAAAAACGGTGTGTGATAATCCCGTGATTGTTCCGATTTCTACCGCCGATGAAATGACACAGATTATTAAAAACGAAGAGCCCGATGCGGTCATCTGGGCATCTGATAGCTTGAGTAAGCAGGTTTCTGCGCAGGTAGCGGCAAAGCTGAATTTGGGGCTGTGTGCCGATTGCACCTCGCTTTCTACCGATGGAGAAAGTCTTTTTATGGTACGACCTGCCCTGGCAGGTAGCGTGGTTGCAAGGATAAAAAGTCAAACAATTCCCGCAATGGCAACCGTCCGCACAACACAAAAGGACACGGCGGATATTTTGGTAGGAGTCGGCTATGGTGCTCGTGAAAATATTGATAAAATAAAGGAGTTTGCCGAAAAAATCGGAGCCGAAATAACCGCAACGCGTAAAATGGTGGACAACGATTATTTGCCTTATGATATGCAGGTCGGTCTTACAGGAAGGATGGTTGCACCGAGTGTTTATGTTGCAGTCGGCATTTCGGGAGCGGTGCATCATATTGTCGGCATCGAGCGGTCGGGGACTATTATCGCCATCAATCCCGATAAGGATGCCCCGATTTTTGATTATGCCGATTACGGCATTGTTGCAAGTGTCGACGAGGCGCTTGATATAAAATAAATAGCGCAAATATAAAAAAGCACCTCGATTTTCATGATTTGAAACGGGGCGCTTTTTTTGGTTGGTAAAGAAAAAAGTGGGATATTGAAAAAATCAATGAAGGTGTGATATAATTATTTTACAGAACAATAAAAGGATGGTGCAAAAATGGAGAGTATCGCGGCCTATTTAAAGGAACTGCTTTACCCGATTGCAGAGTTTTCGGCAAGTATATTGGAGCTGATTGGTATTGTTATTATCATTGTCGGCTCATTTCGCGCGCTTATACTGCTGATTAAGCGCATGATTGAAAAAAAGCCCTTCCACGTGGCTACCGACCTCGGCAAAGCGCTTTCTCTGGCGCTGGAATTTAAGATGGGAGCCGAGATTATAAAGACGGTTATTATTCATAATTTAGAGGAGCTTGCAATACTCGGTATCGTAATCGTTATCCGAGCGCTGTTAGCATTCCTTGTTCATTGGGAAATGCACCTCGACGAAAAGACCGAAAAAAAGGCAATCGAAGAAAAAGAGTAGTATAAAAGAAGGTCGAATATTATGCTCAAAATTGTTGCACTTGTAATGGCTGTTTGTCTGCTGTTTTGTTTAGTCGCGTGCAGCACATCAGATGCAGATAAATTAGACGGTTCAAGCCAATCGCAATCAAATGCAAAAATAACAATCAGGGATGAAAGGAATAATTCCGACATCGAGAGTGCGACACAGCAAAGTCAAAATTCACAGGTTTCACCCGATGGCTCGGAAAAAACCAACATGTTACCTGCAATAATAGACATCGAGCAGGAAGAATATCGTCCTTATTATTTACTGGGGAATTGCAAAAGGTTGAAAGGTAATCCATTAGTTGTTTTGTTATTTGTTGATGATGACGACAGTTCTTGGAGTGCTTCGGAAGTAACAGAATATATCAATAATTACGTTGACGAGGGATTAAAATATCTCGAAGACAAAGCAAAAGAATGGAATGTTGACCTGAAATTTTCAGTCAAAGCGTATTCAACTCCTTTGTCCGACTACACACTTAAATACGAAGGTAGCGTTACACAAAATCTGAAAATAACTGGTTCAACTAAAGATATTTTAGACCAAATGGCACACGATATGGGATATTCGTCTAATTGGGAATTGTATTCAAAATTTAAAACAGAACACGGAGCTAACGACGACGTAATATTTCTCACCTTTCTTAACAAACCGGGCACATCGTATGCCCGCCATGTAAATTCTACAGGACGAACCAGTTATACCGAACATGGTGTAATTTTTTCGGATTATTTAGAGGGCGGTTCTTTTGGATGTAAAGCATCTACGGTTGCCCACGAGTTGTTGCATCTTTTCGGTGCCGAAGATTTTTATGCAGAACATAGAAAAATGTTAGCATATCAAATATATCCAAAGGATATTATGTTATGGATGCCGACAGAAGTATACGAAAATGAAATTGGAGCTTTCACAGCATATACGGTTGGTTGGACGGATACTGTTCCAAGCGTTTGCTATGACGAAAACTGGTGGAAGTAACTCACTCATTCATATAAAAAATCCCCACCGAGTTGGTGGGGATTTTTATTGTTTTATAAATCTAATTACTTGCTTTCCTTAATTTTTGCCTGTGGTGCATACTGCAAAAAGGGGAA
>JAFOCB010000037.1 GCA_017381515.1 Clostridia bacterium
ACCTACAAGAGTAGAAATTTCCTTGGTTTTTTTGCGGCTTCCAGTGTTGCCGCCGATTTTGCGGCGAGCTGCAGAGTAGAACAACTCAATGTGGTCATGAAAGTCTGATTGATAAATTCTCTCATTAAGATTTGCAAACATAATATAATTTCCGCCTTTTTACCTTCACGTTCAGGCGAGGATGGGCAAGCCATCCTTGCGACAAAATCAGAATACCACAGCAGAAATAAAAAATCCATACCTGAAATAAAAAAAACTGAAAAAACATAAAAATGCAGCTGCTGCCGCCAAGTGCGAGAACAGAGGAGAAATCGCACTGAGGGAAATCCTGCTGAAAGTAAGACCCAACAGGGAGAACCGCCAAGAATCCAGCCTTTCAGCAGGCGACCACGTCGCATGTCCCAAGTGTGAGAATGAACAACCGCAAGGCTATTACGTGTAAGGGGGGAAAACGCCATGTAAACCCCCCAATGGTACAAAATGCAGAAGCTAAATGCACAGATATGAACTATTTTTTGCAGGTGTACAAACCGATAAATTGTTCCTCTCTTCTAGTACCAGCGGCGGCTTTTCAGCCGCCTTTTGCAGGCAATCTGAAGATAGAGAAACACTGCAAAAATTAAAATCTGATAAATCGTCCGGGGAGTACTGATAGTGATAAATCGTCCGGTAATTCGGACGATGTGCCGGCGTGTATGTTTGCGGCGATACGTCGCCGCCGTACACTGCCGGGGAAGGAAAACTGATAAATCGTCCGCCAAAAAATGGAGAGTGTAGCGAGAAGAACCATGACAGAAACTGCGACAGCCCACCAACGATAAAAACGGAGAAGAACCGGAGAGAAAGCGGAGAGAGATGCAGCAGACACAAACACAGAGCAAGCAACCGAAAACACGCCAACAAACTTTTTTGCGGCTCCCCCCCTGCGGGGGGGCTGGGGGGGGCTTTGCTGCGTGTGCGGCGGTGCGGAAGCGAACGAACGAGGAGCCCCCGCCGGGGGCTACGGGGGGATAACCAGAGCCGCCCGGACTGGGCGGCTTACCACACACGTGAACCGAGAGAGAGAGCGACAAACCGCCAAAACAAAGCAGCATTCGCAAATGACCATAAAAACCCAAGAAACGATATAAGAAAAAATATGTGTAGGCATGAACGGGGAGCATGCGACAGCAGGCGGCGGGCATGCCGTCATGGTGAAGCACAAAGGGAGACGGGCAAGGCGACAGCCGAAAAATGCCAGCCAAACGAAGCTGCAGCGAACGCCGAACGCAATCCTGTTTTGCGTGTCGTGAGTAGCGGCAAGGATGGCGGCATTCTGCATGCCATGGCAAGGCATGCAGTCGGGAAAGTGTGAGAGTTTTGCGAGTGAGTGTACGCCAAGGCGTACGCCAAGAGCGAAACGAGAACCCAACACGGAAAACTACAACAGGGCGAAAGGGTGCAACATCCAAGGTAAAAAGAAAAAGCAAGACTTGACGCGGTTTCTTCCGAAACCGCTAACATATCTGGGAAGTAAGAAGCAAAGCTTCAACGCCCGAAATGACAAAGAAACCTTTTAAAGCTTTACTTCATCGCAAAGCGGATGAAAGACGGCGGTTTTCCTAAACCGCCTCAGCCCGCATAGAAGCTTCCAGTATCTCCGATTTAGATAAGTCAGCCCGT
>JAFOCB010000038.1 GCA_017381515.1 Clostridia bacterium
CCTACCGGACATCAGTACATGGGTGAAGCATTTGCAGAATGGCTTGTCAATGAATCCGGCATCGACCTGACCAAAACCGCAGCTAGAACAGTTTCGGTTTCACCAATGATTGATACCAATTTCCAGGCAGCTCATTCATCAGTTCTTAACAGCTACTCAGGTACATTTAATAAGAATAACTTCTCAGGTGTAAGTACCGCTTATATAACCATGGCTGATAATGAATGCTGGTTCTTGGACGGCGGCGTTGGCGCAATGATGGGCATGACCAGTAACGACAGATATAATCTCGGTACCAGCTGGTCTGTCACATATCAGTTTAAGCAGGGCACAGGATACAGTATAAAGATGGATCCTACCGCAGGATTTGATTGGTATGACGGAGCTTACCGTTATTCGAGCATGATTATCGGTAATATGGAAATCAGAATGTACCACATTACCGATCAGAATACATCAACCATATTCAGCGCATATCGTCTGTTTATGAACAATGTAGAAATTGCAGAACCCGCAATTTCCACCTCCTTCCTTGCCGATGCAACCTATTCGGTTGACTACTCATTCGGCTCGATAAAGATTGTTCGTACAAATGACAATTTCACAATGTTCAACCTCAACGGAACAAATATGCATGAGCTTGTTGGCAAGGATTATCGCTTTGACAACATTAGATTGGCTACCTATATGTTCGAAACAGGCGGCAAATGTTATTGGAATAAGCTTGTTATCGAATCACGAGACCTTGTCGAAGGCAAGTATAACATTTCCTCTACCGAAAATGGTCACATCGAGGTTAACGGAGTTGTCTTTGATTCGACATCAACCTTCTACGTAGGCGAAAACATTACTCTTAAAGCGGTTTGCGATACCGAAGGATATATGTTCACAAAGTGGGTTGACAGCAACGGAAACAAGCTTTCGACCGACGCAGAATACGTATTCAACGTCACCGCCGAAGAAAAGGTAGTAAGAGCCGTATTCGAGGAATATTATCCTTACGCATTTGTTAATGTTACCGCAAAGACAGGCGGAAAGGTATTCATCGACGGCGCAGAATTTGATTATAACAAGGACTATGCCGTTGGCGCAGAGGCAACCCTTTCTGCATCGGCAAATAGCGGATACGAATTCGGCTACTGGATCGATGCATTCGGAAACGTAGTATCTGATAAGCCGGTATTTACCGTCAAACTTGCCAGATACACCGATTACACCGCAGTATTCTTCACCGCAGCCAAAAATAATGCAACAATCGTATTTGTAGGACGCGGCGGAGCTATCACCGGCACCCAAACTGTCGCAGTAGGTACTGAATTCACCCTTCCCGAAATGCCGAAGGTTTACGGCTACACTGCTTTGCACTGGGACGTAAACGGCGCAGCTATGAAGGCAGGCGATTCGCTCACAGTTAGCAAGAATTTGGTTATCAAAGCTGTAAATACAAGGGATGCCGCTCAGTATGTTGTTACAGTTGAGGGCGGTACAGTTAGCGGACGTCAGTCCTACGGCTTTGGTTATAATACAAAGGTTACGGTTATCTTTGACAACGCTCTCCTCGGAGCAGGTGAAGTATTCTATGGTTGGCATAATGCCGATTCGACCAACGATGCTTCTATCATCAGCTTTGACCAGGCATACAGCTTCTACGTTGGCGCGGATGTAAATCTCGTTGCCGTAATTGCAAAGACCTATGCCGATGTTAAGCCGGTGACCGACGTTACCAATGTTAACCTCATTGAAAACGGCACAAAGGCAACCTTCCTCACCGAGCGTACAGTACCGACCGGATTTACAGTTGTCAAATCGGGCGTAATCTACACCGCTGATAAGACAAAGGCAGATTCGCTCACAATCGATAATGTTGGCGGCACAGTATTTACAAAGACTGCCGCTTCAACCGCAGCAAACGGTCAGCTCAGACTTACTCTTTCGTCAAAGAGCGGCGCAAAAATGACTGTTTACGTTGTTTCTTACCTTACCTATCTTGACAAGGCAGGAAATGAATTCACAATCTATTCCGACGTATTCAGCGCACAAACTGTTGCCGTTTCATAAGCTGAAGAATATATAAAAAGACACGCTATACATAAGTAACATAACTCTAAAGGACAGTAAAAAAAGAAGCACGAAATTTTCGTGCTTCTTTTAATTTTGTCTCACACCGTAATAAGCAGGGAAAATGTATATCACATTTTCAAAACTTTAGGACAACCTAAAACACTTTTAAATTTAGTGTCTGTTTAATTCTTCATACAACTTTTTGTATATGTAAAAAGGTTCTTTCCAATCCTCGTAATATTTTAAAATTACATCGCGTGAAGGAAGTCCTAATTTCGCGAGTTCTTTAATTTGTGGAATTGTATTAGTCATTGCTACACTTGATTCTTGTGTTTCGATGTCTACATCATCGCTATCGGCCGACTCGATCTCGCTCAAAGAAAATCCGTTTAAGAATGATTTTGCTTTTTCCTCAAGGATGAAATCTTTTAGTTCCTTATCATTTTTCTTTAAGTTACATTCCGCACATAATAATTGACAATTTTCAAGAGTGGATTTGCCGCCTTTTGCATACGGATAAATATGATCAAAGTGACTTTCTTTAATAGATGAAAGGGCGTTGTCACACACTTCGCAACAAATCTTTCCACCGTTCTTTTCTAAATTTGTTTTTATCACTTCTAATTTTATACTATCCGAAAAATCTCGATTATTCGTAATATTGACCTCTTTTCAATACATTTATTTGCTATATTGTAAAAAAGGACGGAAGTATGTCAGCGATTCTTGAAAATATATTTAACAACATCATTGATTTGTTGCCCGATATACCAATCGGCAGTAAGGGCTATAAGAAAATAACAACGCCCAATTTCAGGTGGAAATTGGGCGTTATTGTTACCAAAACTTTTATTTTGTTAAACCATCCTTAATGGTACAACCTTTAAAGCATAGCGTGTTTTTTTTTTTTGATGCTTAAATTATTTAGAATAATTGATTGTTTTATCCTTTTCAATATTGTCGAATTTTATGTTCATTTCCTGCGGCTTTACGTTATATCCAACCGTGCTTAAGGGATGATACCCACCGTTTATATAATTCTCACAAGCAAAGCGGATTGCCGGCTTATCACATGAAGGATCGTTAATGCTTACCGCAACAATATATGACTTACCGGTCAAATTTTCGGGTATTTCAGCAGAAAGCGTGAATGTATGGCTTTCGGCAGGAATGGAATATTCATTCTTTACGACATTCCAAACATCACCGGGGTAAATTTTGGAAATTTCGGCATCAAATCGTGTGCTGTAAACGGGCTTTAAGCTTTCGGTATCCAGTAGGGAAAGGGTTAAATCCCAATCATAATAAAATGGCGCAGAACCTATGTTTTTGATTACGATTTCAGCATTAAAGTTCTTATCCGCTTTGATTTTTTTGGTATGTCCAAATTTTTCGATTATAAAGCGGTAACCGAATGCCTTTTGAATTTCGGCAGCACCTTCGGCAGCGGCGGGATCGTTTTTATCATATTGACAAACCCAACCGAGTCCCGTTGTGTGCAGTTTTCTTATCCACTGAATGAGCCAGTCGCGATGAACCTTGTCCGAAACGGTGTCGGTCGGATTATCGCCCGGTTGATTTCTGTAATTTCCCCAATCGTATGCCGTTTCGCCGCCAACGATATTAGTTTTCCAAAAATCTCCGCGTCCCACTATGGGATCCACCTCATACAACGCATCTATATGTCCGAAGGAATCCCAGTAAACGCCAAAATCATAGTCCTTAAAGTTATATGCGTATCTGATTTGCACCTTTTTGTTCTTAAAGCTTTGGGTAAAAGCGTCACCGAGTGCCTTTTGAGCTTCTTCTGTGATATTTTCCGGCAAACCTAGCTGGTTTCCGTACAGGTGATGCTCTCCCCAAAAGCCATATATTCCCATTTCGATATAAGCAATTCGCGGGTCATTGTCCCAAGCTTCGCCCATTTTCTTAATCAAATTGGTCGCTCTGTCGTAAAATTCCTGGCTGGTAAAATCGTATTTTTTCATATCCTCGGGCCAGTATTCGTCATTGTTCACTCGGTCGCCACCCGGCCACACTAAATAGACTCGCGGAATAATACGAATGTTTTTTTCGGGCATATCACCCCATTTTTCGTTTGTGTAGTCGATGATTTCTTGAACGGTTGAGTCGGCATTTTTCTCAATCGCGTTCCACGGCACATAATCACGAATGGTTGTAATATATCCGTCGGTCTGGTCCATAAATCCGCCTCTGAATCCGCACATCGGATTCGAAAAAGCATCTTCATACTCCTTCGGCTCGACAAAAATCATGTTGGAATCGCCGAGCTTTTCGCAGGACGAAAGGGAAAGCATCAATACTATGATAGCAATTAAAGCGGTAATTTTGACTAAATAACGTTTCATATAATCCTACTTTGTGTTTTTATGTTTGGTTGATATTTAGTTTCAAAAAAATTTTAGTTGTTGCGATGAATCCATTTTTAAAACCTAAATATTTCTTACATTATATAAAAATTTGATATCAATGTCAACCCGAGAAAAAGCCATAATGTCCAGCAACCATAAATCAAAAACCGACCTCGCTTAAAGCAAGGTCGGTTTTATTGTTTTAATTTGGACGATAAAAAAACGGTGTAGATGCTTTTTATTCCTCCATCTGTTTGCCGAGAAAGGTCGCAGCAACCTGCGCTAGTTTTACGTCGGTGTCGTCGGGCACGTAGCCGTCGTCGGGCAAAATAAGTGCAATCGAGCCGCAAATATCTCCTGAGCTGATGATTGGCATAACGATTGCCGCCTTGTAATCAACACCTTCCAGAGGGCTGACCGATTTCATATCGGATGCCGTGCGTATAAAGGGACGTCTTGCGTCGATAATGTCCTCGTATTCGGGTGTCAATCTGCGTTCAAGCACCTCTTTTTTCGAAATTGCTCCGGCGGCAATACAGTGGTCGCGGTCGCAGATGATGACCGACATGGGAGTCGATTTGATGAGCGATTCGGTGTAAAGTGCCGCAAAGTTTGACAGTTCACCAATCGGCGAATATTTTTTAAAAATAACCTCACCATCCGCATCGGTATAAATCTCCAACGGATCACCTTCACGGATTCTCATTGTTCTTCTAATCTCTTTCGGGATAACAACACGACCAAGGTCATCTATTCTTCTAACAATTCCAGTTGCTTTCATATATACATTTCTCCTTTAATTCAAAATCGTGTTAGTAGTATTTGTGAAATGTGGGAATTTATACTGCAATAATTTACTTTTCGAATAAACTATGCTATAATAAATGACAATTACTTGGAAAGGTGTTATTGTGATGAATAAAGTAGAACAATACATAGAAAAACAAAACAAAATCATATTAGAAGACAGAGAAAAAACCTTAATTTCATTAGGTCTTGTGGATAAAGAATATTCACCTGATGATTTTAAAACTTATAAATATCCTGAATTCGATTATGTCAATGGCGAAAAAAAGTATTATAGAAATGTTGCTATTCATGTAACCGATGAAGAATATTCACTCATTATTTCAAAATCAAAGCAAGTAGAAGAAATCAAAAGAAAAGAAGAACAAGAACGAGAAAAAGAGCGAAATAAAGTATCTTATAAAATAATTAAAAAATGGGTACCTGTCTTTGAAAAACCAAAGAATGAAAGTTTGTTTGGCGATGATAAAGAGCAAGTGGACACAGGCAAAAGTAAAGCAGCCAAAAATATTCGCATTACATATTATGTTTTATTAGCACTTGCATTTATAGGTGCCATTATACTTGATGTCACCGAAGAGACAAACATTCTTCCTTATGTTGCAATAGGTGGTATTGTAGAAAGTGTTCTTGTGGAAGGTTTAGCAAGTATTCTTGATTATCTTGCTGAATTAACTTCTATCGCAAGAAATGGTTATAAATATAACGAAACAACAAAGTAATTGTAAAACAAAACGGAGCAGAAACTCTGCTCCGTTTTATTATCTATAATACCTATTTACCACACTATGTATCGCAATACAAAACTTGTCGATTGGTGTCAATGTTGTCAGCAGCGGGTCGCCCTCACGGATTCGCATAGTTCTTCTAATCTCTTTCGGGATAACAACCCTGCCTAAATCGTCAATTCGGCGTACAATACCTGTTACTTTCATATATACAAAAATCTCCTTGCTTTACAAATTTGTACTGTTAGTATCTGTAAAACAAGGAGATTTATACTTAATATTTTGACTTAATCAATCCCAATCTTCCCAAGGATATTCATTTTCGTCGTCATCGGTAAGTAGAGAAAAAACTACATCAAGGCCATAGTCCTTACCTGCTGACAATATAACAACTCTCTCGCTCTCAACATCTTCTAACTCTTTAAGATGAAAAGCATTTATTACACCCTCTGGAAACTCACATTTTGCGTCTTCAACAACATCAATATACAATAGGCGAATAATACCTTCTGGAGTAAAGTCAAAACTAAGAGCAAAACGAACACGTTCATCCTCAAAATCAATATCGCTATATTTATCATCTAACTCCCATTCTAATTCTTCGGGGCGTAGAATAAAATCAGTTAGGAGATTTTTTAACATATCAAAATTCTTTGGAGCTCCATTAGGATAATATTTTTCGCAATAGGAATCAATTAAGTCCGCACAGTACTTGTCCATTCCAGCAAATTTTTTCTTTATGGTATTAAGCATACCTTGTTTTGCTTTTTCAAAGCCATGATATTTTTTTGCTCCGGACACGCTGCCTCCCCAAAACTCAACATCCCTTGGAACATATCTTACTATTTTATACATTTTGCCCATTTTTGTTTTCTCCTAAAATTTAGTTGTCTTTTGACATTTTATATTGTACCACTTGCCTTGCACCAAATTTGGTGCAACAATGAGTTTGCTATAAAAAGTATAACATTTTCCTCAAATATAATCAACTAATTTTGCGGCAAAGTTTTAGCGAGGTGAATTCACCTCGCTTGTTCTTTATCTCGTTTCAAAATACTATGTACTGCAATAGCAAACTTTTCTTCCGGTGTCAATGAGTTATCCAGCGGGTCTCCCTCACGGATTCGCATAGTCCTTCTGATTTCTTTGGGGATAACCACACGACCAAGGTCGTCTATTCTTCGAACTATTCCTGTTGCTTTCATATATACAAAAATCTCCTTTGTTGATTTGATAACATTTCTATTATCTGTCAACAAAGGAGTTTTATACTGTGATTTTTGATTTGTTAGTATGTTATTTCTTCAAATTTTAAACCATTTTCTTTTGCGTATTCTATTGCATAACTACCTTCTGGTGCCTTAATCACAAGATTGGGACAATTTTCAAAAGCATCTTCCCAAATATAGTCTATCTTTTCACCGAGTGTTACGCTATCGAGTTTTGAGTTTAAAAATGCTTTTGGACCGATAGAATCAATCCAAGATGCAACCTCATAATCTCCAGTTTTCTCACTACTGCACCACAAGAAAGAGATATAATCACCTTCATATTCTCTTGTTTCAAACAGGGTATCGCCGCCCCTAAAATATGGATTTTCTTTGTCTACCTCAATAGTTTTTAAATTTTTCAGCCCTGAAAATGCATAGTTTTCAATATATTTTAAATTTTTATGTATTACAATTTTCTCTATATAATCCGTTCCAACATTATCGGGATATTCAAAGCCAGAACCATATTCCTCTTCAAAAACCTCTTTTAAGTCCTTTAAATCAAATGTATATCCATCAATAACGGTTGCAAGTTCAGGTATAGTTATAGTATTTGATGATTTGTCTGGAATATATACTACCAAAGCATCATCATACCCTCTTATGATTGGCAAAGTAAATTCCTCAGGCTCTACACCCAACGATTCTTCAAATGTAATTTTTTTTGCCATCCACAAAACCTCCGTGTTAATTTGATTTATTATACCATAATATAATTATATAATCAACTACGCACCAAATTCGGTGCAACAAATAAGCTGAGTGATTTCACTCCGCTATTTTTTATACCTATTTACCACACTATGTACAGCCCAACAAAATCTGTCGATTGGTGTCAATGTTGTCAGTAGAGGCTTACCCTCACGGATTCTCATTGTTCTTCTAATCTCTTTCGGGATAACAACCCTACCTAAATCGTCTATTCTACGAACAATTCCAGTTGCTTTCATATATGCAAAAATCTCCTTGTTTTAGTAATAGTGATACTATTATCTGTAAAACAAGGAGATTTATACTTGTCGAAGGTGGATTTTATTTTCGCAAAAAAGTTCTCCAAGCATCGTTGCAAACACCGTACTGTTCCAAACTTTCAGCAATCTCCTTTGCGCCCTTGGCTCCTATATTGCGTATTTTTTTAATATCCGCAGCTGAACGAAAATTCAAAAGCTGACCAATGTTGCAAATAAAAAAGCGCCATAGGCTATTGCTGGTTTTTTCAGACAGCCCCATATCATAAACCGATGTTGCGTATATTTTCTGCAACGCTTCTTTTTTCTCGTCTGGTAACTTAACATCAATAAAGCTAAACGTGCGATTACGTTTTACATAGTTCTCGCCTGCACCACCTTTTTCATCAATGATTGCAAAGTTGCCAACACTATCAAAAGCGAATTGCTGTATTTCTTTGACACTTTTAGATATTGTGATGCTTTCTATGTATTCACAATCTGCAAATGCTCCTTTTTGTATTATTAAAACATCATCAGGAATAATGATGTTTCCACCAACGCCATTATATTTTTCTAAAACACCGTTGTTGATTACAAAATCGTTATTTGCCATATTTATTCCTCCAATTTAGTTTGATTTATTATATCATAATCACATTATATGATCAACTATGCACTAAATTTGGTACAACAAACAAGCGAGGTGAATTTCACCTCGCTTGTTTCATAAATATCAATTTATTCGTCGAATTTGAAGGAGCCGGAAAGCAGGGTTACCGAATCCGAGCCAACGGTGAGTAGTCCTCCGTCGGCGGTTGCGGTCATTTTGCTTCCGTCCTCGAGCCAAATGGTGCAAGGGCATTTTACAATCGAGGTGACAAAGGGGATATGCCTCGCCATAATAGCGAGTTCACCCTCGGAACCTCTCACGTCGAGTTTTACCGCATTTCCCGAGAATTTGTTTCCGTCGGGGGAGGCAATAGTGAGTTTAAACGTATTCATTCAATCACGCCTTCTTTGCTTTTTCGACGGCTTCGTCAATCGATCCTACAAAGAGGAAGGCAGACTCGGGCAAATCGTCATGTTTACCCTCGATAATCTCCTTGAATCCTCTGATTGTTTCGGCGATGGGAACATACTTGCCCTTGAAACCGGTAAATTTCTCGGAAACGTCAAACGGCTGCGAGAGGAAACGCTGAATCTTTCTGGCACGCTGAACGAGTGTCTTATCTTCTTCCGAAAGCTCGTCCATACCCATAATCGCAATGATGTCCATAAGCTCGTTATATCTCTGCAAGATGCGCTGAACCTCTTTTGCAACCTCGTAATGCTCCTTGCCGACGATTTCGGGCGAAAGGATACGGCTGGTCGATTCAAGCGGGTCAACAGCGGGATAAATACCCTGCGACGCAATATTTCTGGCCAAAACGGTGGTAGCATCGAGATGGGCGAATGTGGTCGCAGGAGCAGGGTCGGTAAGGTCGTCCGCAGGGACGTAAACCGCCTGAATTGAGGTAATCGAACCCTTCTTTGTCGAGGTGATTCGCTCCTGTAACGCGCCCATTTCGGTAGCGAGTGTCGGCTGATAGCCAACCGCCGACGGCATACGTCCGAGAAGGGCAGAAACCTCTGAACCTGCCTGAGTAAAGCGGAAAATATTATCGATAAACAAAAGAACGTCCTGACCCTCGGTGTCGCGGAAATATTCCGCCATTGTAAGTCCCGAAAGTCCTACTCGCATTCTTGCCCCTGGCGGCTCGTTCATCTGGCCGTAAACCAAGGCGGTGTTGCTCAAAACGCCCGACTGCTTCATTTCGTTATAAAGGTCGTTACCCTCGCGAGTACGCTCACCAACACCGGTGAATACCGAAATACCGCCGTGCTGCTTTGCAATATTATTGATAAGCTCCATAATGAGAACCGTTTTGCCAACCCCTGCACCGCCGAAAAGACCAATTTTACCACCCTTTGAGTACGGGCAGATGAGGTCGATTACCTTGATACCCGTCTCAAAAATTTCGGCACTTGTTGCAAGTTCGTCGTAATTGGGTGCGCTACGGTGAATATTCCATCTTTCCTCGGTTTCGGGAGTGGGCTGATTGTCCACGGCGTCACCGAGAACGTTGAATATTCTGCCGAGAGTTTCTCTACCGACAGGTACGCTGATTGGAGCGCCCGTATCGGTTACGTCAACCCCTCTTTTGAGTCCGTCGGTGGAAGCCATAGCAATACATCTGGAGGTATTGTCGCCGATATGTTGGGCAACCTCGACCGTCAACTTTCTGTCCCCGATGGGAATGGTTAGCGCGTTATAAATCATAGGTAATTCGCCCTCGTTGAAGCGGACGTCAACGACAGGTCCCATTACCTGAGTTACCTTTCCTACATGTAAATTATTCAAAATTTACCACCTCTTATTAGTTACCGCTACCTGCAACGATTTCCGTGATTTCCTGGGTGATTGCACCCTGTCTGGCGCGGTTATATTCAAGCTGTAAATCGTTTATCATCTGCTGCGCGTTTTTACTTGCCGAGTCCATGGCCATTCTGCGAGCCGACACTTCGCTGGCGAAGCTTTCCCTCGCGCAGACGGTGATTACCCCTGCAACGTATTCGCGTGCAATGTTATTGAGCACCGTCAAGCAGTCGGGCTCAAAAATAATTCCTGCCACATCGTTTCGTTCGGACTTTTCAAAGGGAAGAATCCACTTTATATACGCTTCCTGGCTCATGACCGAATGATACCTTGTCGAAATGATGCCGAGTCGGTCGAATTTACCCTCGGCAAATTCGGTGCAAAGTTTATTCGCGAGCTTTTCTGCCTCGTCGAAGGAATAATGCTCGGACGAAATGAAATCGTCGCCGTATTTTTCACAAGCGCGTTTACCGATTCCGATAAATTCGGCGTCGGGATATTCGGACGCAAGTCGAAAAACATTCGTATTATAGCCGCCTGCAAGTCCTCTGTCACCCGCGATAACGATGATTTTCGTCCTTGCGGTTTCACAGGTGCGCATATAGGGGCTTTTTAAACTTTCGCGGTTGGCAGAAAGCACAGAAATTGTATTTTCGAGGGCGGTCATATAGTCCCGCGCCTTTATCATCGCCTCGTTAGCTCGGCGAATTTTGGACGAAGCGACGAGTCCCATTGCATTGGTCAGCTGCATGGTTGAATTTACGCTTTTGATGCGTATTCTCAGCGCTTTTGTATTCTGTGACATGGCAAATTACCTCTGCATTTCGGTAAGAGCGGATTTTAACGTTTCTTCATCCTGCTCATCGAAATAACCAGCTTCAATTCTGTCCAGCCACTTGCCATACTCGTTTTCGAGCTTTGCGTAGAGTCGCTTTTCGTATTCGTGTACGTCGGAAACGGCGGTGTCGTTGAGATAACCCTTTGTCACCGCATATACGATGGCAACCTGGCAACCGACTCGTACAGGAGCGTTTCGTCCCTGTTTAAGCACCTCAACAATTCGCTCACCGAGAGCAAGTCGTGCCTTTGTATCGGCGTCGAGGTCGCTGCCAAACTGAGCAAACGATTGCAATTCGCGGTACTGCGAATAGAGCAGTTTAAGCTCACCAGCAACCTTTTTCATACCCTTTAACTGAGCCGAGCCACCTACACGGCTGACCGAAATACCGGGGTTGATTGCCGGCATAATACCCGAGTGGAAAAGCTCGGTTTCGAGGAATATCTGACCGTCGGTGATTGAGATAACGTTGGTCGGGATATATGCCGAAACGTCACCTGCCTGCGTTTCGATAATGGGCAGGGCGGTGATTGAGCCGCCGCCATATTCCTTTGCAACGCAAGCTGCACGTTCGAGAAGGCGTGAATGGAGATAGAAAACGTCACCGGGATATGCCTCTCGACCGGGTGGACGGCGAATAAGCAGAGAGAGTGCGCGATATGCAACGGCATGCTTACTCAAATCGTCGTAAATGATGAGGACGTCCTTACCTTGCTCGCGGAAATATTCCGCCATAGCACAGCCGCTGTACGGAGCAATATACTGCAAGGGCGCACTTTCGGACGCACTTGCCGAAACGATGATGGTGTATTCCATAGCTCCGTTGCGA
>JAFOCB010000039.1 GCA_017381515.1 Clostridia bacterium
AGACGACACCCAGAAGGTATTTGACGCAATCAACGACCCGACAAAGCACGTTGTTATCCAGACTGCTCCTGCCGTTCGTGCCGCTCTTGGCGAAGAATTCGGCATGGAAATCGGTACAAACGTTGAAGGAAAAATGGTTGCAGCTCTTCGCAGACTTGGCTTTGATAAGGTATTTGATACCAACTTTAGCGCCGACCTTACAATTATGGAAGAAGCTACCGAATTCCTCGACAGAGTTCAGAACGGTGGCACTTTACCGCTTATCACATCTTGCTCACCCGGTTGGATCAGATACTGTGAACAGTTCTATCCTGACATGATCGACAATCTTTCATCATGCAAGTCACCGCAGCAGATGTTTGGCGCAGTTATTAAGACATACTATGCTGAAAAGAACGGTATCGACCCGAAGGATATCTTCTCGGTATCTGTTATGCCTTGTACCGCTAAAAAATACGAAATTGCAAGAGACGATCAGTCAGCAGCAGGTGTTCCTGACCTCGACGCTACAATCACCACTCGTGAGCTTGCTCGTATGATTAAAAAAGCGCGTATTCAGTTTACAAAGCTTCCTGATGAAGAATACGACAATCCGCTCGGTGCTGATACCGGTGCAGCTGTTATTTTCGGTGTTACAGGCGGCGTTATGGAAGCTGCGCTCCGTACAGCTGTTGATACTCTTACTGGCAAGGATAACGAAAACTATGAATTTACCGAAGTTCGTGGTCTCGAAGGCGTTAAGGAAGCTACCTATAACGTAAACGGACTCGAAGTTAACGTTGCAGTTGCCAGCGGCGCTGATAACGCAAAGAAGGTTCTCGACGCAGTTAAGAACGGCGAAAAGAACTATCACTTCATCGAAATCATGGGTTGCCCCGGCGGTTGTATCAATGGTGGCGGTCAGCCGATTCATACCCAGAGCGAATGGGCTACCACCGATATAAAGGCACTTCGTGCAAAGGCACTTTATGACCAGGATAAGTCAATGGCTATCAGAAAGTCTCATAAGAATCCGATGATTAAGACCATCTATGATGAGTACTTCGAAAAGCCCGGTAGCCACAAGGCACATAAGATTCTCCACACATCTTATAAAGCCCAGACAAATACAGTTAAATAATTTCCATATAAGTAATTACAGGGTTAGTTAATTTAAACTAGCCCTGTAATTTTTGTTATATTTGAACAGTTGTAATTACCGATAATGTATTATATAATATATTTAACTATGTTTAGGAGGTGTGCTTTGTGGCGCCAAAGGTTTCATTTATCATTATCGCATACAATGCCGCAGCGCATCTGGATAACATTTTAGACGATGTGAAAAAGCAGACGTTTAACCACAGTTTAATAGAGGTCATTTTAGTCGATAGCAATTCAACCGATAACACAGCCGAAAAATTTTATAGTTTCAAAGAAAACAACAATTTTTCGTGCTGTAAAATTTTCGATAATCCTAAAAAGGTACTTCCCTCCGGATGGAATATTGCGCTCGACAATGCAGAGGGCGAAATTATACTTCGCGTTGACGCTCATTCCAGAATCCCCGATGACTTTATCGAAAAAAATATTAAAAATATCGAAAACGGCGAGGACATTGTCGGCGGTCAGCGAATCACTGTATTTGATAATGATTCACGTTGGAAAGCCGCTCTTGCCGCAGCCGAAAGCTCCGCTTTCGGAAGTGGAATTGCCGTTTACCGCCGCAAATTCGAAAAGCAATATACCGTCACACTTGCCCACGCGGCTTATAAAAAGTCCGTTTTTGAAAAGGTTGGACGATATAACGAAGCACTCCGCAGAACAGAAGACAATGATATGCATTACCGAATGAGAAAAGCAGGATATAAATTCTGCCTTTGTGACGATATTGTTTCGTATCATCATGTACGAAGCAATATCAAAACAATGCTCAAACAAAAATACGGAAACGGTTACTGGATTGGACTAACTTTGTCGGTTCAGCCAAAATGTTTTTCACTGTATAACTTTGTTCCCTTCTTATTTGTACTTGCACTCATTGGTTGTGGTTTGTTTTCAATCGTTTCGGTGTTGCCGCTCATTCTACTTTTATCACTTTATTTTACCGCGGCAATACTGTATGGATTAAAGTCACTAACATATAAAAGTAACCGACATTTCCCCTATCCGCTATTCCCTATATTCTTCCTAATGCATTTATTTTACGGAATCGGAACCTTGGTCGGAATACTTGCAATCCCCTATTTTAAACACAAAAACAAAGAGGTATAAAATGGATTTTGCACTTAATCAGGAGCATTTTCTGAATATGTTTGCGGTGCCGACAGTAGTAGCTGACAAGCATCTCAAATTATCCAACGAAGCTCAGCTAAAGGTATTACTTTACGTGCTAAAAAACGGCGTCCAAAACTATGATATAAACAGTATCAACCGAGCAACCGGACTAGCTGAAAGAGATATAACTGACTCGGTTACCTATTGGATAAACAATGGCGTTTTTGTTTTATCAGGAGCAAAAGATGAACCCACTCCAACCAAAAAAAATCCGGCCGTCATAAACATTCAAAAGCCAACTCGCGACGAAATTACAAAACGCGGTATCGAGGACGAAAATGTTGCCTTTTTATTACAACAGGCACAGATTAAATTCGGCAGAATGCTTAAACAAAACGAGGCGTCAACACTCGTTTGGCTCTATGATAATGAAGGAATCAACGTATCGGTTATTTTAATGATAATTGAATATGCACTTAGTGAGGACCGTTTGACCGCAGGATTTATTGAACAAACCGCAGTAAAATGGATTAACGACGGCGTTACCGACGTTCAATCAGCAGATAAACAAATTGTAAAAATGCGCAACGAATCGCAAGCGTGGAAAACTGTTTGCGCCGTAATGGGTATTGAAAAAAGAAAACCCAGTAAAAAAGAAATGGACGCAGTAATGAACTGGGTGTCTGAGTGGAAATTTAACCGAGAAATGCTCAAAGCCGCTTATGACGAATGTATCGACCACACGCAAAAATACAGCTGGCAATACATTAACTCAATACTAATGGTGTGGCATAAAAACGGAATTAAAACACTTGACGCAATCAATAAAAAATCTGAAATTAAAAAGGTTGAAAAGGAAAAAGAGTCATACAGCATTGACGAAATCGAAAAAATACTTTTTGGCAAGTAATAGGAGAAAATTATGGGTTATAAAAAAGAATACTACATAAAAGCCCTCGCTGATATTGCAAAGCGTCGCTTGACAGCCGATGAAACCGCAAAAAACAATTTACTTTCGGTATATCTCGCGCATCCTGATATAAAAGAGCTTGACGATAAAATGAATGAGCTAGGACTATTGGCTGTTAAAAGCGCGGTGAAGTTGAGCGGAGCTGACGAGATAATCAATCTCAAAAGCGAGTATGAAAAAATTGATAATAATAAGCAGGAGCTTTTAATAAAATACAATGTTTCTGCATCGTCACTCAAACCCAACTACTATTGCAATAAATGTAATGATACCGGATACGTTGACGGCGAATTATGCGAGTGTGTTAAAAAGATTGCAAAGGAATACTATTTCAACGATTTGTGCGAAAAAATGCCTCTCGAAAGTTCAAGATTTGATTCATTTGACCTTTCACTATACCCCGACGATGCACAAAGCAATATGCAGGAAATTTATAATTTCAGCAAGGAATATGCTGATAATTTCAGCACAGCATCAAAGAATTTGTTCTTCCTCGGTCGAACAGGACTGGGTAAAACGCACCTGTCACTTTCGATAGCAAATATCGCGATTGATAAAGGATTTGGCGTAATTTACGGCTCGTCACAGAACTTTTTTAATCAAATTCAGGATGAAGCATTTGGCAGGAAGCAAGGAGATACACTCAATGCCCTGCTCGATTGCGACCTGCTGATTTTGGACGATTTTGGCACCGAATTCATGTCAACCTATATCTCGTCGGCAATTTATAATATTATAAATTCGCGAATTTTACGTTCACTTCCGACAATCATCAGCACTAACCTTTCTCTCAGCGAGATAAACAGCCAATATGGTGAAAGAATTATGTCGCGAATATTAGGCAATTATGCTATAAAGCAATTCACTGGTAAGGATATTCGCCAAATTCAAATGTTAAAGAATAACACTTGACGGTAAAAATATTATCTGATAAAATCTAAAATTGAGCGAGTCAGACAACTGCGTAGCATATATTATGTTATGAGGAAAGTCCGAGCTCCACAGGGCAGGATAACGGCTAACAGCCGCCGAGGGCGACCTCAGGGAAAGTGCAACAGAAATAAACCGCCTGATTTATTTCAGGTAAGGATGGAAAGGCGAGGTAAGAGCTCACCGGCGTATAGGAGACTATGCGGCCATGTAAACCCTATCCGGAGCAACACCGATAAAAAGCTATACATTTGCCCGATGTGCTTTTGAAAGGTGGCACGAGCATATAAGCAATTATATGCCTAGATAG